>DASXLG010000075.1 GCA_036496425.1 Terriglobia bacterium
ACCCCGGAATTCGCAGAATTCCGGGGTGCGACCCCCTCAATCAGCTGGATGCGATTCCGGCGAGTTCCGGCATTAGGGCCCGTACAATTCCATCAGAACTCATGTTTGATTTCATTGTCCCTGCGAGCATTGCCGGAGACATCATGAGCTTTTCCGCGTCTTCTGCGCGCATCGGCTTGGAGAAGTAAAAACCTTGGGCGAATTTGCACTCCACTTCCTTTAGAAATACCAGTTGCTCCTCTGTTTCGACGCCCTCGGCCACGACATCCAATCCCAGTTTCTGTGCCAGGCGCATGATCGAACTGACTATCGTTTCTTCCTTTTGTCCGCTACCCATCGCCATGGTGAAGGAGCGGTCGATTTTCAGAGTGTCGAGCGGGAAACGCTGGAGGTAGCTGAGAGAAGAGTACCCGGTGCCGAAATCGTCGATGGCAAGCCGGACTCCAAGCTCTTTGAGCCGCGACAGGAGGTTCACTGCGGCAACGGGATCCGACATCAAACTGCTTTCGGTTATTTCCAGTTTCAACGAGTTCTCGGGAAGACCGAGTTGTCCCAGCAACGCTTCGACCCTTTCAGCGAAGTGCGGCTGCGGAAACTGCCTGACGGAAAGATTTACGCTCATGGTCAAATCAGCATAATCCGGCACCAGTTTTCTCCACTCGGCAAGCTGTGCGCAGGCCCGCTCCAGGACCTGCCAACCCATATCCCGAATCAATCCTGTTTCTTCGGCCACGGGAATGAACTCGTTGGGGCCAACCAGACCTCGGCCGGGATGTTGCCAACGCACCAGAGCTTCGAAGCCAACGATCTTGCCTGAATCGAGCGAGATGATCGGCTGATAGAAATTACGGAACTCATCACGCTCAATGCCGTGGCGGAGATCCGTTTCCAACTGCAGGCGCTCAATGACGGACGCACGCATCTCGCCGTCGAATATTTCATAGCGCGCTTTGCCTAAGGATTTGGCGCGATACATTGCGGTGTCGGCGTCGCGCAGAAATTCCTCCGCGGTCTGATAGTCCAGAGTGCTGACTGCGATGCCGATGCTGACGGTGGTGTATATCTCTTTGTCATCGATCTTGAAGGGGCGATTCAGCTCGCTCAGTAATCGGTCGGCCACGGCAGCCACGTCGGAGGGAAGATGAAGTTCATTGAGGAGAATCGCGAATTCGTCTCCACCCAGGCGTGCAAGCGTGACCTCGTCATCGAGGCGGGTCACCGTGTCCGTGGAGCGCAGTACTGTTTCCAACCGCTCGGCCACCTCGACAAGCAACTTGTCGCCGGCGAGATGCCCCAGGCTGTCATTGACCATTTTAAAGCCATCCAGGTCGAGGAAGAGAACGGCGAACAGATCTTCGGGATGACGCTTCCGGTAATCTATCCGCTGCACGAGCCGGTCTAAAAACAAGAGCCGGTTCGGGAGACCGGTTAGCGGGTCGGCCACCTTGCCGCCGGTGATGTCGGTTTGGGAGCCGGCCATGCGGTGAGGCGCACCCGATTCGTCGCAAACCATCATTCCCCGGATCAGCATCCAACGGTAGGTACCGTTTTTATGACGTAGGCGGGCTTCAGCCTCCAGGTGGGCGGTTTCACCTTTCAGATGCGCTGCGATGGCATTATCCACCTGATCTTTGTCAGACGAGTGGATACGGTCGAATAACTCCGCGGGCTGATCGCCGATTTCAGTTTCCGGGTGTCCGAGCATCGACTTCCAGCGGGGAGAAAAGTAGACGGTTTGATCGACTAAATTCCAGTCCCATAGACCATCATTGGAGCCGCGAGCCGCCAGCGCATAACGTTCTTCGCTTTCCCGCAACGCCTTTTCGGTGTGTTTGTACGACAACTGGTTGCCGATGCGGGCTAAGGCGACGGGAAAATCCACCGGTTTGGTGAGGTAATCATTGGCACCCAGTTCGAGGGCTATCACGATGTCCTCACTCTGGTTTTTTGCCGTCACCATAATGACAGGGAGCTGCGCTGCAGAGTACGTCTGCCGTATCTTTGACAGGGCATCGAGGCCGCTGATTTCGGGCATTTCGATATCGAGCAACAATAAATCGACTTTTTCCTGCTTGATGCGGTCTTCCAACTGGTGAGCGCTGTCGGCAACCGTCACCGAGTACCCCTTCCGGGTCAGCCGGCGGGCGAGCATATCGCGATTCATTTCGTTATCGTCAACAATGAGCAAACGATCAGACTTGGAATTCATGACACCTCTTCTCGGCGAGCAAATGTTCTATTTTTTCGCTTAACCTTGCGAAATCGACCGGCTTCGTATCGTAATCATCGCAGCCCACCTCGAAGGCCTTTTGACGATCGGTAACCAGTGCGTGAGCCGTCAGCGCGATAATCGGAATATCGCGGGTGCTCTCGGCCGATTTCAGCAGCCGCGCGACCTCCCAACCATCGATGTCGGGTAAACCGATATCCATCAGAATCAAATCGGGTGCTTCCGAGGCCGCCATGGCACGGCCTTGCTCGCCGTCATGCGCCATGACTACGGAGTAACCCCGCCTTTGCAGGCGCCGCGAGAGCATGTCGCGGTTCATTTCATTGTCTTCAACAAGTAGAATCTTTGGCATCTGAACTCCTTCCTGTGCCCTAACTCGAAGACGCTTCCAGTTCGACCGGACGTGTCCGGTATTGCTCCAGAGCAACCGCAAGCCGGTCCCGGTCTATGGGTTTCACCAGGTAATCGGACGCCCCCCGATCGAGGCCCAGCGCCTCGTTGTCGACAACCGTCACCATGATTACGGGAATCGAGGCCAACTCCGGATCTTCTTTAAACTCCGCCAGGACGTCCCAACCGTCGAGACCGGGCATGACCACATCCAGGGTGATGATCCTGGGACGGATTTCGCGCGCCAGCCGCAGGCCGGCTTCGCCGCTTTCTGCGGCAACCGTGTTAAATCCCAATTTGCCGAGGGTGCGCGTCATCAGGTCGCGCACAGTGGCATCGTCGTCGATAATAAGGATGGTGTCTGACTGCTCCTTCTTTTCTACAGCCACAGTTGTTTCCCGCGGCTCTTCCGGCCGAACCTTCTGAACCGGCGGTGGAGCTGCCTCTGTGCCGCCCGCAGCGACGGAGGCAGGGAGCGTCACTGTAAATGTGGAGCCTTCGCCGATCTTGCTTTCGACATCAATTCGGCCATGCATCATCTCGGCGAAGCGGGAACTGATGGCAAGACCCAGGCCCGTTCCACCGAATTTGCGCACAATGGAAGTATCAGCCTGGGCAAAATCCTGGAAAAGCTTCCACTGCTGTTCAGGCGTCATGCCTATGCCGCTGTCGGTAACGCGGAAAATGATCCAGTCCTGCTCGTTCTCGTCGCTCCGGCGTTCCACGTCCAGGGTAATCGTGCCATGATCCGTGAACTTACAAGCGTTACTGACGAGATTAAATAAGACCTGCCGGACTTTCGTGACATCAGCATGCATGGCGCCGAGCTCTTCTGGCACATTCAGCGTAAGCCGGTTGGAATTCTTCTCTGCCGCAGGTTGAAGAGTTGTACCGATTTCTTCGATCAATGGATCAAGCTGGAAGGTCTCCAGGTGAAGCGCCATTTTCCCGGCTTCAATTTTCGAAAGGTCCAGCACATCATTGATCAGCGAAAGTAAATGCTTCCCGGCCGACTGAATCCTCTGCAAATCCCGCACACTTTCGGCCTGGCCGGATTCGCGAGACTCTTCCTCGAGCATTTCGCTATAGCCGATGATTGCGTTGAGCGGCGTGCGCAATTCGTGGCTCATATTGGCAAGGAAGGCGCTTTTTGCACGGCTTGCATCTTCGGCCGAGTCCTTCGCCTTCAGGAGTTCCTCCTGGGTCCGTTTGCGATGGAAGATTTCCTGTTCCAATTCTTTGGTGCGGGTCTTCAGGTCGTCATTGGCCCGCTGGACCGCCTTATCCCGGTGCTGAATTTCGGAAAGCATCGTGTTGAAACCGTCGATCAGGCGCCCGATCTCGTCGCCGCAGGACTTCACCGCACGCACGGCGTAGTTTCTGTCCACCGAGACTGCTCTCATGGTCTGTTCCAGATGCAGGATCGGCCCGGAAACCAGAATCTGGAGCTTCGAAGAAACCAGCCAGGAAAACGCGCCGGAGATCAAAACAAAGATCCCCAGGATTCCCGCATACTGGCGCGCGCGGGCATTCCAGCGCTGCATGTCGGACTGAAGGAAGAGCGTCCCAAGGCGCTCACCGCCCAGCTTAACCTCGCTGAAGACCTCAATATAATTGCCCTCGAGCCGGTAACCGTCTCCGCCGGGACGTTCCGGAACGGGGGCGTTCAGGTTGTCGGCACGGGAATAGTGCGCAAAAATATGGCCGTCGGTCGTATACAGAACCGCCGCCAGGACGTCGTCCTTGGCTGTAAGGGCGGATAGCGTGACCTTTGCTGCGGCCTCATCCTTGAATGCCATCGCTGCGGCGCTGTTATAGGCAATGATCTGCGCCTGCGTTGTTAGATCCTGGTTGAGCAGTTTCCGGAATGAAACCAGGTCGTAAACCAGGAAGCTCGCGGAAGAGAGAACCAATGCGATGCTGCTGGTCAGCATCGCCATCAGTGTCAGTTTGCGTTTGATCGAGAGATCTCTAAGATTCATGGGGATCACCTCGACGTCTGGACAATTTTTGCCAGACTGAGCAGCCGCGAACTTATGTTGAGATTTGCCTGTTTGGCGGCGTCCACATTGACTTCGAACCGGACTTTGCCGTCGTCGAGAATCAGGTTGATGATGCCGCCTTGCCTCGTAAATCGAGGAGTTTCACCGATTGTCAGTACGAACGTGCCGTTCAGCAATTGGATTATTTCATCGGCGTGCGCACTCTCTCCGGAGGCGAGAAAGAGAATATGACAGCCGCATTCTTTGGTATCTTTCGGGACTCTCAATCGCTTTACAAGGATCGGGTGGTTTTCGACCTTTTTCCCATCCACAGCCCGCTCGAGAGTCGCCGCAAAGGATTCGTTGCCCAGAACGCCAATCACTATCGGTTGGGCGGAATTTGAAAAAGCGTTCTGAGGCCATTCGACCAGCTTGGCGAAATTGTAGATAAAGCCGGCCTTCACAAGGTATTCAGATGAACCAGACGATGAATCGAATGTTTGAGCTCGCGCTTGCAACCCGGATATCAGGAAGATTGCGGCAAGGGCAAACGGTAGTCTCAGATGTCTCATGATCGAGGTAACTCCATCTTTAGATCGTTTCTCGTGTGCAAAATTAGCCCTTTACCTAAAATTCCAAGTCATTGTTGCGTGTACAGTACGATTCACCTGAGTCGGCGACGTATTGATGAAGTCGGGAATAAATTCCAGATGCCGATTGTTGAAAAGGTTCTGACCGGCTAAGGAGAATTCCAGTTTCGGTGTCGGTTTCCACCCGACCCGGGCATCCAGCGAGTAATAGCCTGGTATCGCCAGACCATTTAGCGCGGACACATAGCGCAGCGTCAGATCCTGCTCGAACCTCTTGGACAGATCGAGCGAGGATCGCATGTAATATTCGTGCCGGGGGCTCGCCCCGCCCGGGTTCGGAGTAGTCGTATCGAGGCTGTCCGCGTCCCGCTGAATATTCATTTTTAGAAAACTGTAGGAACCCGCAAGTTTCCACATCGATGTGGGCTTCCATTCTCCGAACACTTCCGTCCCATATGTCGCACCGCTCATTTTGTTGCCTGCGAAAAGCGGCAACGTCAGGTGCACTGACGACGGCGAGGCCTCCAGGAACGGCTGTCCCGGCTCTGCCGAAAGAAGGTGGCTGTACGAGTTGTAGAATGTAGCGATATCCGCGGAGAATGTTCGCGTGGGATGAACGCGGTAGCCGGCTTCGTAGGCGATCATATCTTCAGACTTGAAGGTATGGTCACCAAACACGGAAGCGACCAGCGGCAATCCCAGCGTCTGCTCGGACGGCGGGACGACTGCGGCATTCAAGCGCACATCCTCTTCGGTCCGGGCCGGCGTTCGCACGGCACGTGAGATGGAGGCCCAGGCCGAGTGTCTCGGATTCATCGTCCATGCCAGTCGTGCATTGGGTTGAATTTCGAATCCTGTAAAGGCGTTGTGCTCCAGCTTCGAACCGACGGTGACGCGCAGCCGGTCTCCAAAGAGACCAAACTCATCCTGGGTAAATCCGCTGAAGAGGTTCCATCGGAGGCTGCTCGGATTAAGGGAAACATTGCTGCTCGATCCGATGCTGTCCTGGGTGGACCGGTAGGCCAGTCCCCAGATGAACTCATTGCTCTCGGCAATCCGGACGTCATGCTGAAAGTCCACGTCGGCGATATTCTGGTGGTCGTCCAGCAGGGAATTGGCCGCAGTGGTTGTGTTGTCGTAGTAGAACTGCAATGACGTTTTCGAGCGCGAGAAAGAATGGTTCCAACGGCCTAATAAATTGCCGCCACTAAAGGCGCCGTTGTTGAGGAACGTTGAAGAATAGGGCGCCGTCATCAGCGGCTCCGTCAGAGTCTCGCCGTAAGAGCCCCGATAGAGGTCTCCCTGCAACGTATAAGAATCGTCGTGGGAGGCGCCCCCGTCGATGCGAAATCCTCCGCGAGTCGCAGCCCAGCCATCGTTAGCCTTGTCGCCCGTTGCATAGGTCGATGGAGCCCAGTTGAAGTACTTCTGGTAAACCCGATAGTAGGTGTTGTCACCCAGTTTGCCGCCGAAGCGCGCACTGCCTGCTCCTCTGAGCTCATTTCCGGCGTCGGCCGTAACAACGGCGCCCTGAGTGTTGCTGGCCTCTTTGGTAATAATGTTGATGACGCCGTTCACGGCATTGGCTCCCCAAAGCGTCGCACCGGGACCGCGGATGACTTCAATACGGTCGACGTCTTCCAGGAGGGTGTCCTGCACGTTCCAATACACACCGGAAAACAATGGAGTGTAGACACTTCTGCCATCGATCAGCACCAGGAGCTTGTTCGCAAATCGGCCATTGAATCCTCGCGATGTGATGGCCCACTTGTTCTCATCGATCCGGGCGACCTCGATTCCGGGCGCCATTCGGAGCGCCTCCGGAATGGTTCGGACACCCGAGCGGCGGATGTCATCTTGCGTGATGACGAAGACCGCAGCGGGCGCTTCACCAAGCTTCTGTTCCCGTTTGGATACTGAGGTGACCCTCACGTTCATCAAGTCTTCCAGACTGATCTTCGTCACGTCCGGCAAGTCCTGGGCGGTTAAGACCGCGGCCGTCAGCAAGACGCCAATAAATGACCGAAAGGTCTGACTCGAGAAAGCCGCCCGGCGGGCGCGCGGCTTCGATGTCGCTTTGGAAGTCTTGGACGGCCTGTTGCGGTGAATGTGTTCCACCGTTTTCATACCATGCTCCTGTGAAGGGCCGGTTGAACCGCCCCTTGAAGTTTTAGTCGTACTGATCGTTGTCAGAATCATTGAGGTTTTTCGCCTGTAACCGTGAACAGCGTGGAATATGTGAGCGTATCGGGGCGGCGGAGATAGTTCAGAAATCTCCGGATTTCTTCCTCGGCCTCATAATCACTGCCAAGCGCACGCGCCAGGCGCGGTCTGGCAATTTCAAGTTTCAGTTCCCACTGTTCGAAGATATAAGGATCGACCTTCCCCGCGATCAGGTGATAGCACTCCACCTGAACTCGAAGGTTCTCGAGGCCGGCATTGCGGCCGTGCCAGAAGAGTTTCCGCCCTATCAAAGGATCGAAACCAGTCTCAGCAAGACTCTTCATGACTCGCTGAATGGTCTCCTGCATCAACTCCTCTTCAGGGTAGTGCCACACCAACTGTCCGTCTAAATCCTGCATCAGCACTACGCCGCCGGGTTTGCAGACCCTGACCATTTCGGCCACCGCCGCCTCTTTGTCCTGAATGTACTGAAGTAACATTCGGGTATAGACGACATCGAAGCTGCCGGAAGGAAACTTCATTTGCCGGGCATCGCCACACACGAAACGCACCTGCGAGGCGTAGTTGTCGCCCTGGTTGGCTTGCTGTATCCGCGTCGGGCTCAGGTCGAGGCCGGTGGCTTTGATCCCAGGTCGGCGTTTGGTGATCGCGCGGGCGATATTGCCCGGTCCGCAACCAACGGACAGTACTTCTGCGCCGGAGAAAAGATATCCATCAAGATATTTTTTCGTCCAGGTGTCGGGATCCACTTTCCGTGCCAGGCGCGAAGCCTCGCGCGGATCTTCCATGATGTAAGTGCCTGAAGAAACTAGTGCCATAGTGTTTTTCCTTAAACGGTTATAGAACGTTCAACATTTTGTCTTTCTGCGCGCTGCAGGAGACGGGTGTAAAAGTGGTCAACGTGCTCGTAGAAGTGTGATTGACCGCGTTGCAACCAGATTCCGTGGCAATAACTGCGTAGAAACTCGGCCCCCAATTCAGTAAGTGCGGAGGCCGCCATCTGGTCGGCGATAACAGGGATTTCGTTCAATTCAAAATCTGTGTAGGCTGCCCGTGCTGCATTCATCAGCGATCCGACGATTGTGGGCACATCCGATTCGGCCACGGCAGGATGGAGCAGCAGATCGCAGCGGTTCTCGATGAAGCTGAAGTTGATTCCAAGGGGACCGCGATATGCCATGACGGCTCCGATCGGTTCGTCTTTGGAATCCCGATAAGCCAGCCACGTCTGGCGCGTGCGGCGCAAACCGACGCCCCGATAAAGGTCATTCACATAATGCAGCTCCACGTCGTGCTTAAGCTCTTCGGAGTTGACGTACATATTTCCGCGGACGAGCGCAGCCAGCCCGCAGAGAGCTTCCTGATGTGAGCTGTCGTAGGGCACGACATGCACAGAATCATTGGCCTCAAACGATTTGTGCCGCGGCAGCGCAAAATACATATGCCGCCTCACCGAGGCATAGGACTCGCCGATCGACTGCACCATCGAGCCGAAAACGCGCGCCGGAAAACGATTCTCCGGTCTGAACCAGTTTTGATGGGATTCGTCGAGACCCCTCAACAAGGCTCCGGCCGAGCCGGCCAGCATGACTGCCCGTGACCCGAGAGGATTGTTCTCAGAAACCAGATGTTGCGAGACCCAGGCGCGGCCCGTTGTACGCCACACGGCAATCGAGGCTTGTCCCTTCTCCTCGCTGCCTGCAGTCAGGACGTAGAGCAGCGAATCGCCGGCCTGCAGCATCCGGCGCCAGTTCTCCTTCACCAGATCCATGTATGGAAGCAGCCGGGCGGCCTTAGCCGCGTAAAGGAAACCCGCGCGCCGGTAGAGATCGAACAGGGAATCCACCGTGAGCGCATTGACTTCGACGTCGTAGGCTTCGCCCACCCTTGCAGCCCACGACAACCGGTTATCAACATCCTGGTTTAAGAAATCGATCAACATAGCCCCACCTCCTGAAGGCGCCCATGCACCCGCCTCACAGATCCACTAATCGGCCACAGCCCGAATTGTCTTTAGCGGTATTGAAAATGTTTGATTTGGCGGGTGTTAAGGGGTTCGCGACGGGGCCGAAAAGATGCGTCCTTTGGGTGGGCCGCTCCAACGTCGTGGTAACGGGCGAACCAAACCAAGGGATTTCTAATGAAGAGCTTACAGATTTTTTTAAGAAAATCAGAGTGGCGGTGTCATGTCATTGACAGCGCATTGAGGGGTGTTCGAGGTCGGTTTTGCACAAAAAGCACAAAACGTGAGGTCACTCCCGACGTTTTTGTGCCTTTTGTGTTCTGCTGTGTCAATAAACTTCAGGCGGCCGGCATGGGAGCGTCGACTCCGCCCCAAAGGTTCATGGTATTCAACTCGTCGCGACCACCCGCTTTGAGGTAGAGGAAGAGCTGTGTGCGGTAGGCCGCACAACCTGAGAGGACAAGATTCACGAGGAAAGCGCCGCGGGTGGTTTTTCCGTTCCCGAACATGTCGACTTCGGAACGAAAGTCCTGTTCCGAAAACCCGTTGAGCAATTCCGCATAGAGTGAGCTTTGCTTGTCGATAGCGCCGAGAACCTGATCGAAGTTCATGGCATTCGCTTCAGCTATCGCCGCCTGCCATGCTGCCTGATCGAAAGCGCCGGCTTTGGTTGCGCGAACGAGCATCGGCCCCATACAAACCAGGTATCGCAACAACTCGATCGTGCTGCGCTGCTTGAGCATGGGACGGTAATCGAGTTTGGAACGGTCGATTTTGCCGGCCAGATGGAGGAGGATTCGGACTTCGTTTTGAAGAGACGCAATGAGTTCTTCCTTGCTGAGCACCATGAGCAAACACCTCGCTAGTTGGAATGTTAAGCACTATACCAAAAATAGGCGACAGGGGGCGCACACCGGAATTCCTTAATTCCCCGGAAGCTTCGATTAAGCAGACCTAACCCAGCTTTAATCATTTCTTAATGGTCGCGGCGTCTTAATCCTTGTAGAGAGTCGACAGTCAAGGAGGGCGCTATGGCTCGGATCAAGATCATATACGACAAATACAACCGGACGTTCAAGCTGGTCGATAAAGAGTTCGGAGCACTCTTGGACGACGGTGATGTGTTCGAATTATTGCTGCCGCTCACAGCGGAGGAAACTGACGACGAGAGGCCAGTCGTGGACCTTGCGGCCTTGGCGCACGCGTAGCAGATTGCAAAGCTTAAAGCGGTAATGTTATGGAACTAAATGGCTTGCATGGCAGGAGGCCTGCCTTTTGGTGAATTCCAAGCGACCTTATATACATAGGTCTTGATATGTAGGTCTTGAACTGAGCCCGCGTCACCGTGTGGTTCTCAACGGCTGCGCCTATCGATTACACTCAGACCATGGATAAAAATCACGCGGCTCGCCGACTGTTTCTTGGAGAAAGCTTCGGGGTCCTCTCGACTTTGTCGTTGGATGTGCCGGGTTATCCGTTCGGCTCGATTACTCCGTATTGCGGCGATGAAGCCGGACGGCCAATCCTCTACATCAGCGAGATTGCGCAGCACACTAAGAACCTGAAGGCCGACCCGCGAGTCTCGTTGACGGTGGTCGAGAGCGAGTCTGCTTCCGACGATGTGCAGTCGCGCGGGCGGCTGACGCTGATTGGGAATGCGGCACCGGTCCAGGACGGCAAAGGACGGGCCGGCGAGCGGTACTTCCGCCATTTTTCAGAGGCGCGTCGATACGAACAGACCCATGATTTTGTTTTCTATCGAATCGATCTCGTGCGGCTGCGGTTCATCGGTGGATTCGGGCAGATCTACTGGGTCGAACGTGACGAGTTCCTCGCCGCCAATCCGTTCCCGGCGGCTCACGAAGCCCGAATCGTCGACCATATGAATGGCGACCATGCTGCCGCCCTTCGGCACTACGCAGGCGGAAAAGATGCCATCATGACAGGCATCGACGGCGAAGGATTCGACCTTCTCGCCGGCGACGCGGCGAACCGCCGGAAACTCCGAATTCATTTTGAGAATCCTGTGAAGAATATGGACGAGGCCAGAGAAGCCCTGGTCGCCATGAGCCGGAAATAGCTAACGGTTTTGCCCAACGAACCCGGAATAGCCATAAAAAGGCACATAAGGGAGCAGCAAAAAACACAAAACGGAGGTCATTCGTGATGTTTTGGTGCCTTTTGTGTCCTGCTATGCCTACAGTACGCTCCGAAACGTCCGGATCGCATCGATGTGTTCCTGTGGTGATTTGAATCCGGCGCGCATGGTATCCACGGCAATGTGAGTTGCGCCAAGCGCGCGCCAGGCTTCGACGCGTTTGGCCCATTGGTCTTGAGGCAACCCCGCAATCGGGATCCAGGGATCGATACCGAAGGCGTTCCGATCGCGGCCCGCTTCTTTCAGGTACCTCTCGAGTTGATCGACCAGGACTTTGGCGTCTTCCGGTTTGCGGCCCGCGGGCATCCAGCCATCTCCAAGGCGTGCGGCGCGCCGCAGCGCAGGCTCGGCGGCGCCGCCGAACCAGATCGGGATCGGACGCTGGATCGGCATCGGATTCAGCCCGGCGTTCTCGATGACATGATCGCGCGAGCGGAACGTCACGAGCGGTTCCGTCCAGAGTTTCCGCATGACTTCAACCTGCTCCTCGACGCGCCGGCCTCGAGTCTTGAAGTCCTGTCCAAGCGCCTGGTATTCGACATAGTTCCACCCCAGACCGATCCCGAGCCGCAGCCGTCCACCGCTCAGCACGTCGATCTCGGCGGCCTGTTTGGCGGCAAGTGCGGTCTGACGCTGAGGAAGAATCAGGATCCCGGTCGTGAGCTGAAGCCGCTTCGTGACCGCCGCCAGGAAACCGAACAGCACCATCGGCTCGTGAAACGGATGTTCGTGGGTGTATGGGCCGGTCAGTTTCGGCTCACGATGCGGGTGCGCGCCCAGAACGTGGTCATAGACGAGCAGGTAGTCATAACCGAGAGCCTCCGCGGCCTGCGCGTAATCCTTGATCTTTGCCGGATCGTTGCCGAATTCAGTTTGCGGAAATACGACACCGGAATGCATGCGAACTACTCCAGAAATTTGTAGAAGCGCTCGTCCAGAGGACTGCCTGCGATCGGCGCGAGACTGTTGCGATATTCCCTGGTGTGTGCCGCGGCGGCATGGGCATCGACCGCCCTCGCGCTCTGCCATTCCTCGATCACGGTGAAATGATTCGCCTTCATCGTGTGCTGAAGTATATCGAAGCGGAGATTGCCTGGCTCCTTCCGGCTCGTCTCGGCGAGATGGGTGAGCAGGTCGGCCGCGTTGGTATCTTGCCCGCCGATATCCACGTGAGTAATGACAAACATCGTGCCATTTGCGGCCGGGTTGCGGGCCGGACTCAGGGTAAGCGTCTTATAAGGCCGTTGGTCGTAATCGCTGAGGCGCATGGAGTCGATTTTAGATCGATAGTCTTTCGAGTTTTGAGACGCCGCGTGCGTATCAAACGCCTTGCCGCTGCTCCACGTTTCGATGGTTAAAAAGTGTCCGGGCTTTCCAACCTGTTCGAAAAATTCCATGCGCTTGAACCCTGGCTCCTTCCGGCTCGCTTCACGGTACTGCTTAAGCCCGGCGATAGCCGCAGCCCTCGACGACGGCGCGATGTCGACATACGCCACGGAATAGAACGTCGTATCCGCCACCGGTACCTGAGGCCGAAGCAAAACGATGCTTAACAGCAGAAGTATCTGTCGCATTTTAAGATCTTTTGAAACGGCAATATATCAGAAATGCCTGGGAATTCATTGGAGGTTGGACCATCTGACGTTTCTGCACTGCAAATCTGAAATGAAGAAACTTCGAATGATGCAACCTCCAATGAATTCCCAATGCCTCTTGTGGTTCCTTCCCTTGCCCGCTTTTCAGGGCACAATCTTGATATCGGTTGTGAATCTTTTGCAGTTGGAATATTCGGCCAGGAAGCTCTTGGTCTTTTTCGCATCCCGGTCGGTCACGTCGGTTCTCATCGATCGCGGCAACCAGAATTGACGATCGCCAAAGTTTGTCGGCGAATACTCCACCGTATTCCGCAGTTGCCTGAAGGCGTGAGGCAGGCTGAGGAAGTTCCGCTCGAGGCGCGCGACCTGCATCGAAGCGGTATCGATCCAGGCGGTTCCACTGTCCTTGTTGATCAGCGCCTCGCCGTTGAGGTAGGTGCGCAGTTGCAGCTGATTTTCCTTTGTCGCAAAGTGGATGACCAGCCTGCCGCGGTCATCCGCGTGCTCCAGTTCGTACTTGTGATACGCCAGGTTTTGCGGTGAAAACGTCATGCTGAGGAGAGCGCTGAAACCGCCAAACATCGCCAGCGGCAGGCCCGGCATTTTCGTGCCTTTGGGTACGGGCCTGGTGTCGATGGCAAAGATGTCCCGCGTTTCCGTAAATGCCAGCAGCCCGTTGCGCGGCCCGGGGCTTGGCTTCTGAAGTGCCGTGAAGACGGAATCCACCATCTTCGTGTCCTTTATTTTTCCGGACTCATAGGCGGTCGACGTGATCTTTTCGTCACAGACGAAGTCGGGAAGCAGATCCTGAAAGTCCTTCACATTCCTGCTGACTGCAGCCAGAACGTCGTCTACGGATTGGGATGCCGCCGGTACAACAGGTGCGCTTTGCTGAACGGCGACGGCGATGATCAACCAAGCGATGAGCATCATCAGTGCCGCTTGAAATACTGAACGGCCCGTTCATGCTTCTCCGCCGCTTCACGGGTTTTGAAGGTGCCGAGGTTCCGCCGCTTGCCGGTTTGGGGATTCTTCTTGCGCGAGTAGAGCCGGTACTCACCGGAGGTTAACTTTCGAATCATGGTTTTATTATCTCATCCAATGAGAAATCGGTCAGGTCCCATGGTATTTATAGCCAATGAAGCGGATTGGCATCCTTACGGCAGGAGGCGATACACCGGCGCTGAACGCGACGATTCACGGCGCCGTCGCCCGCGCAAACGAGCTGAAAATTGAACTCTATGGGCTCATCAAAGGCTTTAACTGTCTATTTAACCCACGCGTTCCCCATGTCCACCTGAACCCGCTGTTCCAGGGAATTCCGGAACTCGATCCCACCAAGGGTGGCACGCTGATCGGCTCGTCCCGCGACTACGTCGATCCCGAGAAAGGTGCCGAGCTGGATCCGATCACGGACCGTCTCAAGAAACTGGGTATCGACGGAATCATTGCCATCGGCGGCGATGGAACGCTCAACGGCCTGCAGCCCCTGGCCGAGCGGCTGCCCACCGTGCTTGCGCCCAAGACGATCGACAATGACCTCGGCCTCAATTACCCGAGCGAGCCGGATGAATGGATGCGCCTGCCGGACGCCGCCGCGCCGCATGGATATCGCTACGAGCGCGCCGACTCGAACGTCATGTTCGATCTGAATCAGATCGTCAACTACGCAACGCCCGGTTACGCCACGGCTGTAATGGTGACGACTCAGGGTATCTACCGCGTCCGCACGACGGCGGAAAGCCACCGGCGGATCGCGATCATCGAAGTCATGGGCCGCAATTCCGGCTATATCGCTCTCGGCAGCGCTTACGGCCAGCCCGACGTTATTCTGATTCCCGAACATCCGCTGAACATGGAATTGCTCGTCCAGCGCGTGAGGTATCTGTACGACCTTCAGAAAAATGTCGTGATCGTGTGCGGTGAAGGCATCGTTGATGAAGACGGAAGGGAACTCGGCGCCGTCTCGAAATCAACGGATCCGGCGGGGAACGTCGCGCTGTCCGGCGCCGCCGAAGCATTGCGCCGGCGGCTCTGCGAAGCGCTCGGCGACAAATATTTCCAGCAATATCGCCGCGGAAATTCCGCAGGGGAAGCGATCTTCACCAGAAAAGTCGGCCACACGCAGCGCGGCGGCCGCCCGATTCTGTTCGACCGTTTTTTTGCCGCGCAACTCGGCGCGAAATCGGTCGACCTGCTTGTGGAAGGGCGCAATAACGCCGTGGCGATCCTGCAATACAATTCAGAAAAAGGATTCCACGTCGAAGGTTACGACGCGAACCGATTCCGCGACCGCTGGGGCTTGATTCATGCCAGATACCTGCATCCGGCGCTCTATGACCCGAAACTGATGAAGCCGTCCAAGCTCGGCGTCGAATATCTGCGGCCCATCTTTACCGGAGCCATCGGTCACGACGATGCCGAGCACTTCCGGCAGACCATGTTCGATCCAGGCAATCTCGGACAGCCCTACCATTCCATCAATACCGACGTTCATAAACGGATACGATATTTGGAATAAGATGATTTAGCCGCGTCATCTGCGGCCAAATCATCTGCTATACTCCCGGAAACTCCGGAGGTCCGTCATGAAGAATGCTTTGTACGTGACGATTCTTGCGCTCGCGTTGTGCGGCACTGCCACCGCGCAATCGGTGAAGGCCAAGGTCGATATGAAGGCTCCTGCGCCGAGGCTGGCGAACGGCAAACCCGACTTCAGCGGCGTCTGGGCCCGTCCGAACGCCCAGGATCTGACGCGAACCGTCACCAACGCCAACGGCACCAGCGTGAAAGGCGAGCCCAATCCGCTGCCGTTCACGACGTGGGGACAGGCGCAATGGGACAACTACGATCCCGTCAAATACGGCGACTATGCCGGAAGCTGCATGCCGTTCGGATGGATCCGGTCCTTCACGCCGCACCCGATGCAGAT
>DASXLG010000076.1 GCA_036496425.1 Terriglobia bacterium
CGTCCTCAGAGGTTTCATCATCAATCGATTTCGAGGCGATCGGCGTCTGTTCGACGGAGGACCGCAATTTCTGGAGAAGCACACTGGCCGCCCCTGTTTCGGCGTCCTTCCGTACATCGAATCGCTTCGAATCGATCAGGAGGACAGCGTGGCGCTCGAAGAGCGTCGAACAACACCGGGCGCCTGCCGTGTTGGAGTGATCCGCCTGCCGCATATCGCCAACTACACGGACTTCAATCCACTCGACTCCGTACCCGGCGTATCCGTGGAGTATCTGCCTGACGCCAATGCCGGAAACCCTCCCGACCTTCTGATCATTCCCGGCACGAAAAACACCATTGCCGATCTACGTTGGCTGATCCGTTCCGGTTTCAGGAAGATGATCGCCGCGGCTTTGGAGCAAGGTGGATGGGTCCTTGGCATCTGTGGCGGGTATCAGATGCTCGGATACCGAGTGAGCGATCCTCAACAAGTCGAAGAAGGAGGAACGATGGAGGGCCTGAATCTCCTTCCGGTCGAAACCTCGCTCGAATCGGCCAAGATCACTGTTCAATCCGAAGGTCTTTCTTTCATCGGATCCGCCGTGCGCGGATACGAAATACATATGGGCAGAACCAAAGAGTTGAAACCAGCAACACCATTTCTCACAAAAGACGCCGGGACTACGGATGGGGCAGTCGCCGGCCGCGTCGCTGGAACCTATTTTCACGGGCTGTTTGAAAACGCGGACTTCACGAGAGCGTTCCTGACCAAGGTTGCCGAAAGCCGGCGGCTGGAATGGCGGCCTCCGCAACTTGATTACTCGAAGGACAAGGAATACGACAAGCTGGCAGAAGTGGCACGACAGCATCTCGACATTCCAGGGATCCATAAGCTCCTCGAAAGCGAATAATGCTGCAAGCAACCACAACTGAGTTTGTCGCCGGAGCGTCCTTGGACCTCCTGCTGGGTGATCCGTCGTGGATTCCCCATCCGGTTCGCGGCCTAGGACGAATCGTCGCCTTCGTTGAACGGCCCCTGCGGCGCGTTCCGAATGAGACGTTTGCCGGTTGTTTGCTGGCGGGCTCAGTGGTCCTGGCGGCAGCGATGGTTTCGTGGTTCACAATTTACTGGATTGGCCCCATCGCGTCTGTTTACTGGATTTTCACGTGTCTGGCAGTACGCAGTCTTGACCGGGAAGCCGGCAAAGCGATTCATGCTTTGAAAGCGGGTGACCTCAATGGCGCCCGGAAGCTCACCGGGTACATCGTTGGACGGGACACCGAGGCGCTCTCGGAACGGGAAGTTACCCGTGCGGTTTTTGAAACTGTCGGAGAAAACATGAGTGACGCCATTGTTGCCCCTTTGTTCTTCCTGGCGTTGTTCGGTGTTTCCGGAATGGTTGCCTACAAAGCCATCAATACGATGGATTCGATGATCGGCTACAAAAATGAAAAATACATCCGGTTCGGGTGGGCGGCGGCGCGCCTCGATGATATCGCCAATTACATCCCTGCTCGAATTACGGCCGCGCTCATCGTCGTCACCGCCGCATGCATGCGGCTGCGATGGCGGAATGCGCTCGCGGCAATCCGGAGAGATGCCCGTTTGCAACCTTCGCCGAATTCAGGCTACCCCGAGGCGGCGCTTGCCGGCGCCCTCGGCGTTCAACTCGGCGGCCTGAACTACTACTTCGGACGGCCTTCGCAGAAGCCGTTTCTCGGCGAGCCGATTGAAGAGTTGCAGTGGCGCCGGTTTCCGCAAGTCCGGCGGCTTCTTTACCTGGTGGCATTGCTGTCATACGCACTGGTGGGTCTATGTTTTCACATCCGGTAAGACACGGCGGAAAGGCGCTCATGTTTGCGCGCGACAGGCATGTTGATTATCGCGACGTGCTCGACTTCAGCGCCAATATCAACCCGCTGGGTCCATCTCACAAAGCTCTCGAAGCGATCCGGCAGACAGTGGACCTCGTGGGTGTTTACCCGGATGAATACCCCGTGCGGCTCACACAGTGCCTGTCGGAACGGCTGGAGATTCCCGCCGGCAACATCCTCGCCGGTAATGGCGCGACAGACTTGATTTATTTCTGGATCCGGGCCATTCGCCCGCTGCGGGCAACGCTGATTGTTCCCACATTCAGTGAGTACCGGCGCGCGCTCCAGAGCGTTGGATGTGATATCGAGACCGTTGAATTGAGCGCCGGCGATTTTTTCCGCCTGCCGGCAACAGTGAATGCAAACGGCGTGGTCATTGTGACCAATCCGAATAATCCAACAGGCGCATATATGCCGATCGACGAGATGGCCGAATGGATTGGCCAATTCGATCGCTCGACGCAGATTTTCGTCGACGAGGCGTTCGTCGAGTTTACAGGTCAACCGTCGCTTGTCGGGCAGCTGGATCGCTTTCCGAATCTCTGGATCCTGCGCTCGATGACCAAATTTTATGCGTTGCCGGGATTGCGTCTCGGTTATCTCGCCGGATCGGGCGTATGTGAATTGTTCGACAAGCGCGAGCCGTGGCAGGTGAACAGTCTTGCCGAGGCTGCCGGCATTGCCAGCCTGGAAGACCGGTCTTACGAAGAAGCGACGCTGCAACTGGCACAGCGCGAGAGGATACGCTTGTGGGAGCAATTGCAGGACCTGAACTCGATTCGGGCTTTTCCCACAGCCGCGAACTTCTTTTTTGCACGTTGTTCGAGTGACGATTTACTGGATCAGCTGCTTGCGAGACTGATGGAGAGCCGGATATTGATCCGCGACTGCCGGAATATTGAGGGGCTCCATGGTCCGCATTTTCGGTTTGGGATCAAGAGTAGGGACGAGAATGAGACCTTAATTCGTCACTTTCAACATGTCGAAAGGATTCAAAAGTGATATCGCGCCAAAGGCACATTGTGAAATCGAGCAACATTCCCCTCCGTTTTCAAGGAGGGGTGCCCGCGCGATCAATAAAAAGCTGCGAAGCTTCCTTACTCCGCGCGGACGGGCGCGGAGCGCGAGCCCGAGAGGACGAAGCAGTAATAGTGGTTAGTAAAGAACCGCGAAGCGCTCCTTATTTGTTGATGGAATTTACCAACCGCCCCGTCTGCGCCGCTAAGGAACGGGACCATTTTATTAGTGTCGCAGCCACCCCGCCTTGGAAAGGCGGGGAATGTTGCTGCATCGTTCCCCCCACGCCTTTGTGCAACCCATTTGAGGAGTAATCCATGCTGTGGCTGATGCTTTTCCTCGCGCTCGCGCCGCACCGCATTGTGTCGGTGGCGCCCAGCATCACGGAGATTCTTTTTGCGCTGGGCGCAGGAGATCAAGTCGTTGGAGATACCACATACTGCAACTATCCCGAAGCGGCGAAATTGAAACCCAAAATCGGCGGCTATACAACTCCCGATCTCGAAGCCATCCTTGCACGCCGGCCGGACCTGGTGTTCATGATGAAAAGCCGGCCGGATATCGCTCAAAAGCTCCGCGGAACCGGTATCGACGTTGTCGAACTTCAGCCGGAAACTCTTGCGGGCATCTTCGAGGAGATCCAGACCGTCGCGGCAAAAATAGGAGTGCCCGAAAAAGGCCGTGACCTGGTTCAGTCGATCGATAAGGAGATCCACTCCGGCGCCGTCAGGCCGGGCGCCAGAAAGCCGACCGTGGTCTTTGTTGTTGGCCGTACGCCCGGTACCGTTGCCGATCTTGTGGTTGTCGGTCATGTGAGCTTTTTAAACGAACTGATCGAATTTGCCGGCGGCACGAATGTCTTCAGCGACGCTGTTATCTCGTATCCGCACGTCGGCATGGAAGACATCATTCATCGCGATCCCGACGTCATCATCGACATGGGCCACAACGAAATGATCTCGGAAAGCCAAAAGGCGGACGTCAGGCAAATCTGGCAGAAGTACAACTTTCTCAGAGCCGTGAAGCGCGGGGCCGTCTTCCCGGTCTCTGCCGACTACTTCGTCACTCCCGGCCCGCGCGTGGGGCAAGCCGTGCTCGATATCCGAAAGCTGATCGGGAATTGACGTGTTGACCTTAATAACGGGCGGCGCCCGCAGCGGCAAAACCCGGCAGGCGCTGAACACTGCAACGGAAACAGAGCCCCGCATCTACATGGCGACGGCACAATTGCTGGACGAAGAAATGTCGGAGCGCGCCCGGCGCCATCGCGCCGAGCGGGGTGCACGATGGGAAACGATCGAGGAACCTTTTGAAGTTGCCCGGCGTTTGCAGGAAATAAAAGGATTCGTCGTGATCGACTGCCTGACGCTGTGGCTGTCGAATTGGATGCTCCGCGACAACGCGGAGGTTGATTCGCAGATCGCTGGGCTATGTTCGGTACTGAAACATATCCCGTATCACGCCGTTGCCATAACAAACGAAGTCGGCTCGTCCATTGTGCCTATAAACGCCATGGCAAGGCAGTTCCGTGACTGGTCCGGACTCATGAACCAGCAGGCCGCAGCAATCGCCGATTCGGTGATTTTGATGGTCTGTGGTATTCCCCTGAAGGTGAAGTGATGCGCGCATTTCTTGTAGGCCTTCAGTTCCTGACCCGATTGCCCGTACGGATCAAAACGCCGACAGCGCAGAACATCGCCGATTCGTACTATTTCTACCCGGTCATCGGATTCCTGACGGGACTGGGAGCCGTCCTGGTGCATCATGCCGGCGCACTGCTTTTCCCCTCGTCCTTCTCTATCGTATTGGTGCTCGCGTTTCTTGTCTGGATCACTGGAGGCCTGCACGAAGACGGCCTCGCCGACGTCGCGGACGGAATGGGAGGTGGCTGGACACCTGAACAACGAATATCCATTATGAAGGACAGCCGGATCGGCGCTTTCGGCGCGCTGGCTCTTGTGCTCGCTCTGCTTGCAAAATACTCAGCATTGACCTCGATGGAACCTTCGCGTCTTGATGCGGCGATAGTCTCGGCGCAGATCCTGGGACGGTGGACATTTCTTCCAATGGGATACTTCAATCGATGGGCGCGCGAAGGCCTGGCCGCCGAGTTCATGAAAGGGCTGTCGTTCAAAGCAGTCGCAGCCGGCACAGCCCTGGCGGTGGTGCCTGTAGTCTTGCTCGCCAGAATCCATGGCGCGGTCGCAATGGCTGCGGCAATCGTGTTGATGGCCGTCCTGTCCGTCTATTTCAAGAGACGGATCGGCGGGGTCACTGGAGATTGTTTTGGCGCAACATTTCAGCTGGTGGAGGTCGCAACCTATGCCGTTTTCCTTTCCTGAAATCCAACGTCCCGGCCGCGAACTGCAGCCTGTCGTGCAGAAGCATCTGGACAGTCTGACTAAGCCTCCCGGAAGCCTGGGACGCCTTGAAGAACTCGCCAGGAGCTTTTGCGTTATGCGCGGCTCCGCCGAGCCGGTGTTGAACAAGCGGGCTGTTTTTACGTTTGCCGCCGATCACGGTGTGTCGCAATCGGGCGTAAGCGCCTATCCGCGGGAAGTGACGGCACAAATGGTCCTCAATTTCATCAGAGGCGGCGCCGCCATCAATGTGCTGTGCCGCCACTATGGAATCGAGAACGTTGTGGTGGACGCGGGTGTCGATTATGACTTCGGCGGACTTGAAGGTCTCATCAACCGAAAAATCGCCTGCGGCACTCAAAACTTTCTGGAAAGACCCGCGATGACGGAAGACCAGGCTTTTCGCGCCATCCAGATCGGAATCGATCTGGCAAAAGACTACGATCTGATCGGCACGGGAGACATGGGGATCGGAAACACGACGTCGAGTGCCGCCATTCTCTCGGTGCTCACGGGAATGAGGGCCGAAGATGTCGTCGGGCGCGGTACTGGAGTTGACGAAGATCAGATGAAACACAAGGCAAACGTCATCAGAGATGCTCTCGAACGGCACAAACCGGATCCCGCCAGGCCGCTGGATGTCCTCGCAAAAGTCGGTGGCTTCGAGATCGGAGCAATCGCTGGAATCATCATCGGCGCAGCGTCGCGGCGTATTCCAGTTGTGGTCGACGGATTCATCTCTGGAGCCGGCGCCATGATTGCGGTCTCGCTGAACCCGGCGTGCCGGGATTATCTGTTCTTTTCGCATTTGTCGCGCGAGCGCGGACACAAACGCATGCTCGAATTCTTGGATGCCCGGCCGATCCTGGATCTCGACATGTGCCTCGGAGAAGGAACAGGAGCCGCCGTGGCCATCGACATCATTACTGCGGCAACGCGCATATACAACGAAATGGCGACGTTCGAATCGGCGGCCGTTTCCAGGAAATGAATCTGACGACCAATGACACCACCGTCTGGCTCGTGCGTCACGGCTTGCCTGAAGGAGTCGAGGGGCGTTGCCACGGAAGGCTGGATGTTCCATTATCCGCCGAAGGGATTGTGCAGGCCCGGGAGACTGCAGCCCGGCTGGCTGAGCAAGACCTATCCGCGGTCTACTCGAGCGGATTACGACGGGCGATCGAGACCGCCCGGATATTGGCCGATAGATTACGCCTGGACATCAGGACGATGGAGGGCCTGGCGGAAATCGATTTCGGCGATTTCGAAGGCATGACCTACGAGGATATTCAGCAACAGTATCCGGAGGCATTCGAATCCTGGATGCGGCATCCGGCGGAAGCGCAATTTCCGAATGGCGAAAGCCTGAGCGGCCTCGCTGCACGGGTGAACACGGTGCTCGATTCCCTGTTGAGCCGGCATCGAAACGAATCAATTGCGGTCGTGGCTCATTCCGGCGTCATCCGGTATCTCGTTGGGCAGGCGCTCTCGATGCCGAAGGATCAGATATTCCGCCTGTCGCAACGCTATGGCGCCCTAAATCGGATCCGATATTCCGAGCATGGCCCGATCGTCGAATTGGTCAACGGATGATTTTTACGAGGAGTTCTGATGAGTGATTTCAACGATGCGGAACGCGCAGCAGTTTATAAAGCGATCAGCCTGAGACGGGATATACGGCGCCAGTTCGAATCCACTCCGGTCCCGAAGGACGTCCTGATTCGAATCCTGTCGGCGGCACATCGCGCGGGATCCGTCGGCTTCATGCAGCCGTGGGATTTCATTCTGGTCGAGGATCGCGGGACCAGGCAGCACATCTTGAACAGCTTTGTGCGTGAACGCGACCGCGCGGCGGAGTTCTACGATTCGCAGCGAAAGGAGGTCTTCCTGTCTTTAAAGCTGGAGGGGATCCTGGAGTCTGCGCTCAATTTATGCATCACATGCGATCGGACTCGCGGGGGTCCGCACGTTCTCGGACGAAGTTCCATCCTGGAAACGGACCTGTACAGCACGTGCTGCGCTGTTCAGAATTTGTGGCTCGCCGCCCGAACGGAGGGCATCGGCGTAGGCTGGGTGAGTATCCTGGATCCCCTGGAACTCGCGAGGATTCTGGGTTTGCCCGACAACGTTGTTCCGGTGGCTTATTTGTGCATGGGATATGTCCGGGAATTCCCGCCTGGACCTGAACTTGAACGGGCAGGTTGGCGTCAAAGGCTGCCGCTTTCAGGCCTCATCCACTTGGACCGATGGGAGAACAAAGCCGGAGAAACCTGGGAGTTAAAACCGTAATGTAAATTGCATCATTTCGACGTTTCTTCATTTCTTCACATGCTGCCTGGTAGCCTGTTCGCTATTGATTCGCGAAGTCGGCAGCATCCCGTTCATTGTCGATGCAGAAGTATTCATGGATTTCGCCACCCGGCGAGCCATCATAGTTGGTGTACTCCCACTTGATGTTCCAGCCGCCGCTCCAAGGCCGCGTATAGGCGCCTTTGTCATCGATCGTCACTTCATATTTCAGCGTGTCGAAATCGGTGCGGGTGAAGCGCTCGGTGAGGTGCATATAACGCGTGTGCGGCAGACCACCCCGGATAAACCAGAACTTCTCGTTGTAGCCGACGGTATCGATCACCAGTGTTTCTCCCTCCCAGTGGCCGATCGAATCGCCAAAATAACTGGGATTCAACTGGTCCGGGGAAGGGTGTTTCCGGCCGGGCTCCATGGCAATCCTGCGCCAATCGCGATTTTCTCCGTCAATTATGAAAATCCGGCTGAGTTCGGGCTGGTCGATGAACTCCATTCCGTTTGGAACCGTAAAGAAACGCATACCACCGGCGGGCTGGCACCGCGTATGGGGATCGTCCAGGCCACCGCGACTTCGGCGGTACTCGTAAAGCGCCCTGGCCCAATCCTGGAAAGGAACCTGCTCCAGGGAAAGGTTTGTCGGCAGGCCTGTGCCTCCAGTGCCAATCGGACTGCCGCTAGCGACATTCCAAAATCCCTTAACGCCGGGAGCCTGACTCAGGTTCACCCTACCGTCCGGCCAGTGGGGAGTCGGCTTGGAGGGCAGCGACGGCGCAGCGCCGCGGCCGCCACGGCCGCCGCGGCCACCGCGTTGTGCGCCACCGGCTGCGGGCTGCTGCCCTCCGCGGCCGCCACCTCGCCCAGCCTGTGCGCCGCCCGCCGGTGCCTGGGCGAAAAGCATCGGCAGCGTCAACAGCAAAAACAGCACACTGATAGTCACAAAACGGTGATTTCCCATCTTTAACGCTCCTACATTCAGGCTGCGCGCTATCGCGCTTGCGGTCGTTCTGTTTTAGGCTGCGCGCTATCGCGCTTGCGCTCCGCGGCCCCTATTGTTCCTGGTATGTCTGCCCTTCACTCGAACCCGCTCCGAGCTTCTTGCCGGTGCTGGCCATGGTCACCGAGCGGGCGTTGGCGTGCGGACTTCCGTTCTTTGCCTGCGAACCGGCAACGATAATGAGATCGCCGACTTTCATAGTGGTCCGCGTCCAACCGCTTCGCTGAATGACGGCAGGGGCGCCCATTTCGCAGGCCCAATTCACAACTTTGCCGGTCACCTCGTCTTTGACGTCGATGTAGAAATAGGCATGAGGATTCTGCCATTCGATCTTCGTCACAGCTCCCTTCAGGTTCACGGGCTTCTTGCTGTCGTACTCCGCCGCAAAGGAGTGGTGCGCCCACAGAGGCGCCGCCAGCGACGCCGTCAGTATTAAAGCCAAGGCCAGGAAACCAAACTTGTCATATCTCATCGTCGAACCTCCGAGTAAGTTAGTGCGGATTCTTCATTGGGTTAGTGATCCGGGCTCTTCGTCTCGCCAATCGCGTGGTAGTAATCGCGGTCCCTTGTGAGCTTGAAATCGGCTTTCGCCGTGCCGCAGTTCCACGTGCCGGCCAGCGTCCGCCGGTCGGAACCGAGCTTGTCCAGTTTGCCATCGACAAGACAGCGTACCGGCTTCCCCGACTGATCCTTCAATTCCACTTCAAAGTGGACCGTCCAATCTTTCGGATTCAATTTTGCGTTCTGCAGCGCCGCCTGATCGTAGCCTGGATTGACGAGACCGCTGATAACCGTGCCGTCCCAGTCCATGATCAAAGTCACCTGAGCCTGGTTAGGGGTGGTCAAACCCCTCTCCCCGTGCCACGAACCCACCAGGGGATGACCTTCTTGAGCCAAAAGAGGTGCGGCTATAACCAAACACGCAAAACCAAGAAACATGTGAAACGCTCTCGCTTGCATCGATCCTCCCTAGAAATTGAGCCGCGTATTAATGGTGAACGTGCGATTCCCGGTCTTGTTCGTGATTCGCCCGAAGTTTGCCGAATTGATGTCGACAGTCGGGTCGGCCCAAATCGAGTGATTCAACACATTGATTGCATCTATACGCAATTCAAACTCTTTCCTCTCACTGATTTTGATGCGCTTGATCAGATCCGCATCGAATTGGAAACTGGATGGGCCGGTAAGGGTTCGCTTTCCCAAGTTTCCAAGCTGACCGGTGTTCGGATTTACCAGAAGATAGTTCCCCTTGGAGTCCTGAATTGCTTTGTTCGTGCACAAGGTATTCAGAGTTTCAGATGCCGTAAGGTTGCTGCAGCCGGGATCGGAGTTCTGCACAAGACCATCGAAGTATCGTGCTCCCGCAACGTCTTTCGCCGGCACCACATCTCCCTTGGGAAATGACGCGAGGATATTCGGCGTATTCGCTGTGGACGAGCTGAAGGTAGCCGCCGTTGCAGTAAGGCTCAGGGGGCTGCCCGAAGTCCAACTGCCGATTCCGCCAAATTGCCACCGCTCGAGCAGACGCGCCAGCACGCCCGAACTGCTGGAGAGGAACCTGCGATTCGGTCCGACCGGCAACTCCAGGGTGCCGCTGCTGCGGAAGCTATGCCTTCGGTCGAAGCTGAGGAGGGTTTTTTCCATTTGCCGATTATGGACATCACGGAAATTGCTGGCGTTGTCGGCCGAGTCTTCGCCGATTCCCTTGCTGAGCGTGTATGACGTCTGGTTGGTGAACCCATGGGACAGCCGCCGGGTCACCTGCACGATCAACGAATGATAGGTGGAGTTACCGCCGTTTGCATTCAGCGTCACAGTACTGAATTGCGGATTATCCACGAAGTAATTCTCAGGCAGCTTGGCATTTCGAAGGATGCCGCCGTTCACGTTCGTAAAGGCGTTGGTGGTGTTGAAGAAGTTGGCGAGTGAGCCGATTGCGCCGTTCGCGATAAAAGTTCGGGTGGTGGTGAAAGTGCGAAGCGCCGCCGAGCCGGTGCGCGTGACGCCATCGACTACGCCGTATCCGGTAACATTAAGGCCGAGCAGCATTTGATTGAACAAATCGGCATTTCCCCCTTGCTGCGTGATCTTGAACGCTTCGAGAAAGGTGGGGCTTGAGGGAGCCTGCCACTGGTTCAACGGAATCTGATCGTAAAGCTTGGTGCTCTTGTTGCCGGCATACCGGAGTTCCAGGGTGGTATTTTTGGCGAGATCCCGCTGAACCTCCACGTTGAAATTCTGGACATAGGGGTTCACGTACTTGTCTTCATACAACGAAACGGCAACATTACGGTCCGTCAGTAAGACCGGAGCGAGAATCGTGCCTCGGGGCATCGGCAGGACAATGTCGGAGAAATTCTTCCACGCGAGATTGTAAGAAGTATTGACCGAGGTCCAGCGCAGACCCTGAATGCTGCCCAGCGCCCCGTCGAGGTTCGAAAACGTCCGGCCGCCTCCCTGGTAAGTCACGCCGTATCCGGCACGGAGGACAGTCTTGTCCTTTCCAAAATAGGGTATCGACCAACTGACACCTGCTGAGGGACTGAAGTTGTTGAAGTCGTTTTTCCAGATCGTTTGCGGATTCGGAGAGTTTTTGCCGATGAAATCAATCGTCGTCAGGGTACCGTTGAACGTGGTGCCTGTAAGCCCGTGCATCCCGGCTTTCCCGCCCTTCGGCGTTCCCATCAGACCAAACTGATCGTATGGCGTTCCGAAATAATCCCATCGCAAACCGAGATTGACGGTGACACTGGGACGCAGCTTCCAATCGTCCTTAAAGAATGCGTCGAATGAGTTCTGGTGGATCTCCCGGTTCTTATTCTTATTTTTTTGTTCGATGAAATCTCGAAACTGCGGGTCGGTTGCGCTATCGAGTTCGAAATTCTGGGTGATTGAAGCGATGCCCCCGGAGAGATCGGCCAGTATACTCATGGCGCGGTTCTGGTTCGTAACGAGTATGCCCGGGAAAGTCGTGGTGTTGATTCCGGTCACTGCGGCCGTCCCGGGAGCGCCCATCGTCGCGGTCGGCACTTCATTCGCCCCCTGTATGGAGTGGTCGAACGTCCGGTGGCCCTCCGCCCCGATTCTGAACGCGTGTTTTCCGCGCGTGATACTCAGGGTATCGCCGATACTTTTGTCGGCGCTCCACTGGTCCCGGTCTCCCAGACCCACGTCGTAAAAGTTGGAGAAATTGATGGGATTCGCCAGGAAGGGATACCCATCGGCGCTGCCGTCTGCGCTTTTACCCGTGGTGATGAGCTTCAGGAACTCATCTTTGGGATTGAAGGGATTGGTG
>DASXLG010000077.1 GCA_036496425.1 Terriglobia bacterium
CATCGCCGCCGCCGGTGGCCTGCTCGTCCTGCTATTCGGTCGCAGGTTACACGAAGAATTACGTGGAAATGGTACGCGCCGACGGACGTGAATGTCTCACGCGTAGCGAGAAGTTGGCGCGGATTGTGTCATCTCGATGCAGAAGCCGTGACAATCGCCTGATCAGACGCTTCACTCAGCCCCGCGAGTCACCCCAATGACTGTTAATGATTGACTGATAATCGCGAGCAGCACGCCAGTTTTCAATTTCAGCTTTCCGCTGTCAGCTTTTCTGCTTTCTCTTCTCAGCTCTCACAATGATCAAGGAATCAACAACAAGGTGCGGTGACAATCGCCTCGGTGTGACTTGTGACTTCTATGGGCCGACCTACACCATCGTGTAAGTAATGATCGCTGCGATCTCACTCGAGCCGTCTTCGCCTTTTGGAACCTCCAGGACCGCCTTGATTACATAAGGAGGCTGTTTCGTTACCCACCATGTCATTCGGCCGTAAAGTTTCGTGGGCGTTTCAACCACCCAGGTTTCGGTTTTCTTTCCGGCCCCGGCAGGCACAGTCTCCCGTCCTTTAACTCGAACGGGCACCCAATCAATCGCCATCTTATTTGTATCAAGCGTCGGGATTTCGGATGCATAACCGTCTGTCAACGGCAGTACCGAAATCAAAACTCCGTACATGCCGCCATAGAAATCGAACACATTGCGATCAAGTTTCACCCTGACTTCCTCAGGTTTCGCGCCGGTTGAGTCAGTGTGACGATACATCACCGTGTCTGCCCCAAACTCGACATGGCGGACATTCCCATTATCACTGCGCGAGTAATCGAAGGAAAACGGTTTCATCGTCTTCGGATCGAAGACGCTCACAAAGGTCAACTTGATTCCCTTCTTCTCGTAATTCGCAATCTGCGTCCGCTTCATTGCCGGTTGGCCCCCGTAAACAGTACTCTCCAGCGAATCGCTCCAGGTCCCCGCTTCTTCGGCCGCCCCACCGGGCTTTTGCTGGGTGAACTTCCAGAGATTCGTGTACGGCTTGAGCTGAGAGCCGGTCACGTTGACATCTCCCACCTCTACGCGCGTCGATCCGGCGTAGAGAAAAGGCCCGGCGAACAAAAGTATAGCGGAGAGCAACACGAGAAACGTCTTCATCCTCCTCGATTGTCGATCTATAGCGGGAATAAACAAGGACAGGGACAGGTCTTCGCTTTCCGCTTTCCGCTTTCCGCTTTCCGCTTTCCGCGTTTCAGTTTTCAGCTTTCAGCTTCGTCGCCGCCCACGCGATAAAAATAGGAACGATCTTCGATCAAGATGCAGCCGGAGCGTTTGGCAAACTCGACGTTCTCTTTCGCTTCCGGATCTGCCACCAACTTCTTTCGGTACTCCTCATAAGCCGCCAGGCTTTCGAATCCGATCAGCGTCATGGCGATATTATCCGCGCCGCCGTAACCCTTCTTCGGAAGAAAATAGCCTAACGGCTCGCCACCACAGCGCCGAATGATCCCGCCATCCATCCATCGGCGCGCGTAAGTTTCGAAGTCAGCCAGCTTTTGTGAATCGATCGTATAACGAATGCAGTGGTAGATCATAAAGAGAAGCTACTCTGCCCCTAACTTCCGACCTCTTCCACTTTCTACTTCTCCTTTCGCCTTCCGCTTTCCGCTTTGCGCTTCCTCCCGGCTCCCCGCTCCTAGCTTTCCAGCGTTGACCTGATTCCGCCCAGAAGATAAAACCGGGTCATGCAGAACCGAATCGCCTTAACCTTGTCGATCGTGGCCTTGTTCGCCGCGCTGGCCTACGCGGGCCCCGAACCGTTGCCTTCGGGAAAAGAAATGAAACAGGTAGCACCGGCGCCGCCGGCTTGTCCGACCTGGACCGGGTTCTACGTCGGCGCTTTTGGCGGATACAAATTCGCTGCCACGGATATCAATCTCGATTTGTCCGGCAACTGGAATGGGCCCAGCCCGTCGGATCCTTTTGACAAAGATTTTATCGAGCCACGTGTACCGAACGATTTGGACGCGAGCGGCGCCGAGGCGGGCGGCCTGATTGGTTACAACTATCAATGGAATAACTGGGTTTTCGGTCTGGAAGCGGACGGCGGTTACCTTTGGCTGCGGAATTCGGATAACACCGGAACTTTCACCGTTCCGACGACAGGTGACATTTACAATGTGTCGACCTCCTGGAAGACCCATTATTTGGCGACGTTCGCGCCCCGAATCGGCTATGCCTTTTGCCGCTGGTTGCCCTATGTGACAGGTGGAGTTGCTATCGGCGACATCGACTTTCATCAGGAAATCCACCAGTTCTTTCGAGGCGCCCCGTTCTTTCAAGAAGGCGGCGACACGAGTGACACTCGAGTGGGCTGGATGGTTGGCGGCGGTTTGGAATATAAATTGACCAATCACTGGCATTTGCGCGGTCAATATCAGTACATTGATTTGGGCTGCGTTGATTTTGACAGTGCCGGAAGAGCACTCATATCCCCCGCCGTAGCCGCAGGCTACACCGGCCACCACGAAGCTTGTCTGCGCGAACACAACGCCAGCGTCGCCATAATCTTCGAGTTCTGAGATCGCTCTGCGGTGGAGACGACGGCGCATCCACGACTGCATAAGCTCGTGACAGCTCAACGTCTCAACCCTAAACATTCAACATTCTTAGAATGTTGAATGTTTAGATACGACCCCTTTGTCCATACTCCCTCTCTGTTTCTCGACGACTGCGACAATTGCCATCCGCCCGTGAAAACGCTAGAGTCGACCCGTTTTCCAGGGTTTCTCATTATCGACCCCCATGTCTATTCGAATCCTCATCACCGGCGGCACCTTCGACAAAGAATACAACGAACGCACCGGCCAGCTCTACTTCAAGGATACCCACATCGCGGAGATGCTCCGGCTGGGAAGATCGCAGATCGAGGTGACCATCCGCACCGTGATGATGGTCGACAGCCTCGAGATAACCGACACCGATCGCGCACTCATCGTGCAAAACTGCCTTCAGTCCGAGGAGAATCGCATCGTCATCACCCATGGAACCGACACGATGACGGACACCGCCGCCGCGATCGCCCGGGCCGTCCCGCAAAAAACTGTGGTGCTTACCGGAGCGATGATCCCCTACGCCTTTGGCAGCTCCGACGGTCTCTTCAATCTTGGCAGCGCGCTCTCGTTCGTGCAGGTGCTGCCGCCTGGAGTTTACATTGCCATACACGGTCAATGCTTTCCCTGGAACCGCGTCCGGAAAAACCGCGAGCGCGGTGAGTTCGAAGAAATTCCGTAAGGCTAGCCGCTCGGAATTCCGCATGGCCGGAAATGTTAATGTTCAGACGCGACAGTTGAGGACTGAAAAACTGTCCGGATCCAGAGTGATTCTTATGGGGTCTCTCAACTCTCAACCTTCTTCTAGAGATTCACGTAGGCCTAAAGTCCCATAGCCAAGGAGGACTCATCTTCTACTCTGGCAGTATGGAATCCCCGCGGTCAGGGTAACGACTCACCGTTCGTTAAATGAGCCATCTCATTATTGGTTTAATCTCGTTCGCCTCGATTTTCGGCGGCGTTCTTATTGGCAGGTTTGCCGCCCGCCGTCTTCCCGGCCATCATCTTAGCAGCGAGACCCAATCCGCGGTCACAGTGTCGGTCGCCGTCATCGGCACTTTATCAGCTCTCGTCCTCGGCTTGATGATTTCAGCAGCCAACAGTTCCTTTGCAGCCCGGGCGGACGGAATCAGGGAGTTGTCTTTGCAGGTGATCCGGATCGACCGCAACATGCGGCGCTATGGATCAGAGGGCGATGACGTTCGCGCGAAGCTGCGGGCCTGGGCAACTATTAAGAACGAGCAGCTTTTCCCGCACAAGAATCATCCGCCTCCATCACCAGAGAAAGGTATCGAAACGCTCGAGAGCGTGCAGGATGGACTGCTCGTTCTGACACCACAAGATGAACGGCAAAAGTACTTGCGCACGCTTTGTCTTACTCTGTCGAGTAACCTAATCCAGACCCGATGGGGGCTGGAGCAGCGCACCGGACACAGCACTCCGATTCCTTTTTTGGTTTTGCTGATCTTTTGGCTCTCGATTGTGTTTGCCAGCTTCGGTCTGTTCGCGCCGGCAAATCCGACCGCAATGGTCGCGCTATTACTGTGTTCGGTAGCGGTTGCCGGTGGGATGGTCCTCATAGAGGAGTTGGACAATCCCCTCACTGGTTTTATTCGTATTCCATCGGAGTCGATGCGCAAAGCGTTGATTGAAATAGAGCATTGAAATGTTCAATTTCGTTATCGGCTTAATCTCGTTCGGAGCGGTCTTCGGTGGCGCTCTTATTGGTTTGTTTGTCCGCCGCCGCCTCCCTAGCCATCATCTCAGCCGTGAGACAGAATCCGCGGTCACTGTGTCGGTCGCCGTCATCGGCACTTTATCAGCCCTAGTCCTCGGTTTAATGATCACAGCGGCCAACAGTTCCTTTACCAGGCGATCGGATGAAGTAAGGGAGTTATCTCTGCAAGTGATCCGGACCGAGCGCAACCTGCGGCGCTATGGAACAGAAGCCGAGGATGCGCGCGCGAAGCTGCGCGCGTGGGCAACCATAAAGACCCAGCAGCTTTTTCCGGAAAAAGGTCAACCTGTTCCATCATCTGAAACAGCCGTCCGAATGCTCGAGAGCGTGCAGGACACGCTTCTCACCCTGACCCCAAAGGACGAACGCCAAAAATACCTGCGCACACTGTGCCTAACCCTATCGAGCACGTTGATTCAAACGCGATGGTCGTTGGAACAACGCCTGGGCCACAGCATTCCCGTCCCATTCCTGGTTTTGCTGATCTTTTGGCTGACCATCGTTTTTGCCAGTTTTGGGTTGTTCGCGCCGACAAATACCACAACAATTCTTGCGTTATTGCTCTGTTCCCTGGCAGTCGCCGGTGGGATCGTCATGATTGAGGAATTGGACAACCCACTCTCGGGTTTGATCCGACTTCCGTCCGATCCGATGCGGAAGGCATTATCGGAAATCACCCAGTGATGGACAGCCCACTCGCGGGCTTCATTCACATTCCCGCAGATTCGATGCGCAGGCGTTGAACAAACTCACGCATTGCTTTCGTTAGGCATCGGGCGCCATCTGGAAGTCAGTGATCGCTGCCGGTGGCGGCGCCGTTATTCGCCGGCTTTTCGCTCGATTGCTGAATACTCGCCAGGGCCTCGTGCAAATCCTTGTTCATCTGTTCGGAGTAGTACTCCGTCAGGTTATTTTCCAACATCCACTTGCCGACCTCGGACCCCATCAGGTTGGGCAACATTGAACGTCTCCACTGGATCATTTTTGCGTCGTCAGCCGACATGTATCCGCGGTTACGCAGGTCATCGAGCTGCGCATACTGATCGAGAACGATATAAACATAGTAAATCTGCTTGATCAGGTCTTCGGTTTGCTTCTGCCGCTGAGGCTCGGGAAGATCTTTGACTTTCGCCTCCACCGCATCCGAGATGTTGCGCCAGCAAAGGCCTACCATCGGATTTCTGTCGACCACAAGCCGATTCATCTCAAATATCGTGCTGTTGATCCGATCGAAGGTGCTCTGTCGAATCTGTTCGATATCGGCCGAAAGACTTCGCGGCGGCACGCCGATGCGATCGTAGAGCAACTGCTCGAAACGATCAAAGAATGAGAAATC
>DASXLG010000078.1 GCA_036496425.1 Terriglobia bacterium
CCGAAACTGGTCGGGGTACTCGATCCTCTATGACAAGTTTTTTTTCAGGGAGGTGTATTTTTTTGCTTTCTCGGCGCTCTTATGTATTAGAGGGCTATTTTTCACAAGTACAGGCAAAGGCGGTTGGAGCCGCCTTTGGAATCGAACGGGTTTGGTGCGTTCAGGAGTAGCACATCAAACCGGGGAGACAACATGAAATGAGCAATCCGCACGAAATGGGGCCGGCGGCGTTTGTTGAACCGCTGACCATGTTGAAACCGAACGGCACTCGTTACGAAAGGCTGCCGCATGTCGAAGCCCAGCTGCGCTGGGTCGTTGGGCTGGTGGAGTCGCTACTGATACTGGAAGTGCCTGATCTGTACAGCGAATGCATCGTGTATCTGATCCGCCGCGGAAAGTCCTTCGGCGAAGAGCTTTATGCCCGGCTGGTGGAGGAGCTCATGGCCCGCCTCGAGCGTCAGGCGCGATGGCTGGTTCGGCATCTTGGGGAGGATGCCATCCAGGACATCTGCTCGGACGTCCGGTTGGAGACTCTGAAGCTCATCCTCCCGGCCAAGCTCGACGAAGGCGCCGATTTTTTCGAGGTGGTTTTCGCGCCGGGCGTCCAAGCGCGAACCTGCGATGCGAAACGCCGTTATCAACGGTCGCTCACGGGCGGCCGGCGGGAACAGGATGACATAGTCGAGGCGGATGAGGAATCCGACGATCTGGATCGGCTGAAGCGGCTCGAGGACGGACGGCCGAACCCGGAAGCGGAGGCTATCGTGTCGAGCAATCAGGCACTCTGCCGCGGCGCGCTCGAGAAAGTGCGCGGCAAATTCGATCCGGAGTATGTGGAAGCAGCGCTGTTGTTCCACTGCGAGGACGTGCCGATGTTCTCGAAGGATCCGGAAAAGGACTCGATTGCGCGGCGGCAAGAAGTCTCGAAATCCACAGTCCAATACCGGATCGATACCGTCATGAAGGCGCTGCGCAACCTTTTAATGGGAGAAGGCGATGAAAACTAAACTTTCGTTCGAGGCCATCTGCCATCAGATCCTGATCGAGGAGCAGACGCCGAGCAAGGAAGCCCTGAACCGCTGGCAGCAGATCTACCCGGGATACCGCTATGCGATTGCCGAGTTTTTCGACGAGTGGGCCACGTCGCCGGGTACGGCGCCGGAACACGAGATCGCGCTCGGCCCCGAGGCAAAGGCCGCTATACAGAAGGATGTCGCCTACGCGCTGGATGTTCTGCGCCAGCAGGGGCGGCTGGTCCCGCAAGACCTGATCGTACCGCTGCGGCCGTTCGATCAGCTGGTGCTGACCGCGGTCGTGGAGCTGAGCGGCCGGGGCGACGGCGCGGATATTACGGAAAAGGTCAGTGAAATTTGCGGCAGGGATGTCCTGCTGGCATCCACGATCGCATCGCTCCACCGGCTCGAGAGCCAGAAAATGCTCCAATGGCGGCTGGCCGACCCGGTCAGGGAACCGGAAAACGAGGGCGTGCGGTACTTCATGACAACCATGGCCGGGGAGCGTTCTCTTGCTCAGGCGCAGGCGACAGCCGGCGCTGTGGCCGATTTTCTGGGAGAATTCGCATGAAAAACACACGTTTTGTTTCGGGACTCGAGTACCTTCTGCCGCACGGCGTTCGCCAGGCTCAGTGGGCCGGATTGAAAAAGCGGGCCCGTACTCCGCTGCGGCTGGCGATCGAAACCCTTGCGCTATTGCCCGCGGAGTATCGCAAGCAGGTGGTGGCGGGCTTCAATCTGTATTCCACCATCGGCTCGGTGGCGCTCACGGTGTTCTGTTTTGGCACCTCCAGCCTATCGGCAGGTAAAGCGATGGTGTGGATCGCGGTCATCGGCGGCCTGCAAGTGTACGACGGATACAGGTACGGAGCCAGGAGACGGAAAGGCTTATCGCAGACGGCGGACGATTTCCTGACGGCCGGAGGTCAGGGCTGCATGGCCCTGGTTTCCGTCCTGGCGGCGCAGGCATTGATGTTGAAGGCGGAGCCGTCGTGGGCGCTGCCCGAAGCCGACCTGTGGTGCGGCGCGGCGCTCTGCATTCCGCTGCTTTCCGTGCTGAGACTGGTTGTGATGCACCGGCCCGAACCGGACCGGCAGCCGGCGGACAGCGCGAAGATACCGCTCCCGGTCCTTTACAAGCGCGTCCGCCGGCTGACGGCGATGTGGTGGCTGACGTTTTATTTTCTCGTCGCGGTGAACGTGACCGATATTCCGCATTACTGGCCGGACTTCCTTCGCGGCTTCTGCCCGCTGGCGACTTTCACTCTCTGGCAGGCATCTGCAAAGATCGCATTGATGAGGGGGCCCATCATCCTGACGTTATTCACCAGCGAGAAGGTCCAGCTCGAGCGGATGCTGGCCAATCTGGCGCGAGAACTCTCGAAAGGCGAACCATTGCGTTTGTTCCATATCGCCATGGAGGGTTTGATTTACCTTCAGATCGCCCTGTCAATGGCAGACGCGGTCCTGCCATGGCTTTCCGATCACGGGCACGGAGCGACGCTGTTCCGGACCGTGGGGGTTGTGATCACGACATCGATTTCGGTGTTGTCGTGGATATATGTGAAGCACGCCATCTACGCTGTCGGGGATAAGCTGCAGGCCGAGCTGGAAGCGATTTGATGGCAACACGTTGTGTGAGCGACCCCCTGCCGGCTCCGCCGGCTCTCCCCCTTATCAGGGGGAGAGTGGACTGTCCCCTGATAAGGTGCGAACATACAATGTTCAGCCATGAAGTATCGTACAAAGCTGCGGGTGGGTTTTCTGTGTGCAGGCATCGGCGTCAATGTGATCTCGCTGATTTTCCTGTATCAGCTGGCGCACCGGTATCTGCTCAATGAATTTCGAAGCAAGGTTCTTTCCATCGCTTCGACCACGGCGACGGCGGTTGACGGAGATCTGCACGCGTCGATCCGGACACGCGCCGATGAAGACTCTCCGCCGTACATCTCACTGCGAAGCCTGCTCCGGCGCATCCGCGACCGGAACCGGAATGACGGCAACTATGTGAAGTACATCTATACGCTGCGGCCGCTGGCCGGCAACGCGAACAATCTCGGCTATGTGGTCGATCCGGAGGAAGACCTCAAGGAGCATGCGCACGTCGGCGATGTCTTTCCGTATCCCGGGGAAAAGCTCTACGTCAACCATGCTTACGTGGATCAGGACTTCTTCACGGACAAGACCGGAACCTGGTTGTCCGGCTATGCGCCGATCCGGGACAGCGCCGGCATGCTGGTGGCGATCGTCGAGGTCGATATCTCCGCCAACAATGTGCTGGCCGATCTGCGGCCTTTATTGTGGGCCGCCGCCGGATCGGTCGTGATCTCGCTGATCCTGGGCTTCGGCGTGACCTTCTGGCTCTCCGACCACGTGGCGCAGCCGCTGGTCGCCCTGCGCGCGACACTCGAAAGAATCGGCAAAGGCGACCTGGACGTCAAATCCGACACGCATAAGAACGATGAGTTCGGAGATGTGACCCGGGCCATCGATAAGATGGTGGACGGACTGCGCGAACGCGAGATGGTGAAGACCGCTTTCGCGCGGTATGTCTCGCAGCAGGTCATGGAGAGTATCGTGAGTTCAGGCCAGGTTCCGGTTCTGCACGGCGACCGCCGGCGGATCACGGCGTTATTCTCCGACATCCGCGGCTTCACCACGATTTCCGAGACCCGTACACCGGAAGACGTTGTCGAGCTGTTGAACGAATACTTCCGGGCCATGGTGGACATCGTGTTCCGCCATCACGGGACGCTCGACAAGTTCATGGGTGACGGACTCATGGCCATCTTCGGGGCGCCGGCCGAAGATCCCGATCACGAAAAACACGCGGTCCTTGCCGCGATCGAGATGCAGAGCGAGCTGAGACGGTTAAGCGTGAAGTGGGAAATCCAGGGGCGGCCGAAAATTAACATTGGTATCGGGATCAATTCCGGACACGCGATTGTCGGGAACATCGGTTCGGAGGCGAGGATGGAATACACGGCCATCGGGGATACGGTGAACATTGCGTCGAGACTGGAAACGGCTACCAAGGAATTTGCCGCCGATATTCTGATCAGCGAGTTCACGCATGATGCGGTGCGCGGCCACTTCGAGGTGAAGACGATCGGGGACGTCCATGTGAAAGGCCGCGCGGAACCGATAAAGACGTACGCCGTGCTGCATGGAGTTCAACCGGGTGTGTGAGCGACCCCCTGCCGCCGCTTCGCGGCGTCTGTCCCCCTGTATCAGGGGGACAGACACACACCATGTTGAATTACAGCAGGGTTTCGTCGAGACGTGATGGGGCTCTTACAGCGACGGGCGGTGGCGGTTCGAGTTCTCCGCCTTCAAGAAATTCCTGCAGCTTTTCTTTGGATCCGAAAAAATTTTTGATCAGCAGATCCAGGGCTTCATCCCGTACATCCGTGAAATCGATCGCGGGATCGTAGTAATGGGTGCGGGAGCGGAGCGTGCGGCTGAGACAGCCCTTGTGATAGAGCCGGTCCATGATGGTCATGACGGTGGTGTAGGCGAGCTTTCGTCCGGGCCGGATGGATTCCTGAACATCACGGACGGTAATTGGACGGCTCCGCCAGACCGCTTTCATGATGTCCAGTTCAAGCGCGGTCAGCATTACGTTTCCAACGCTTCGGAGCCCAGAAGTTCGACCATTTCGCGCGCGCCTTCCTTACCCGGGGCGTGAAGAGGAATCGAGCGAACGCGGAAGGTGAGCCGGCGGCGGGCCAATCGGACGGCGATGGTATCGCCGACGTGGACTTCCCGGCCTGCTCGCGCCTCCTGTCCGTTCACCGTGACTCGTCCTGCGTCGCACGTGTCTTTGGCGAGCGAGCGGCGCAGGATCACGCGGCTCCACTTTAAAAAGAGGTCGAGACGCATCCGGTCCATTGCGGGCAGGCCTGGCGATTTTTATTTATTTTCGGAAACCTTCTCCGCAGCCGTGGCCGAGTTGGCATCTACGTAACCGTCGGCAACCCGGATGAAGCCCTCGTTGCGGAGTTTCGTCAGATACTCCTTCTCCTTGGGCGGGAGCGCCTTGCGCCAGAGCAGATCCTGGATTTCTTTTTGCGCAAGCTCGAACGGGAGGATGCCTCCATTGTGCTTTTCGTCCAGCTTGATGATCATGAAAGCGCCCTGAACCGGAAGAACGTCGGTCACCTGCCCTTTGTCGAGTTTGCTGACGACGGCTTCAAGGGAAGGCGACAACTCGCCCTTGGTCCAGAAACCGAAGTCGCCTCCGTCGGCCGCAGTCTGAGATTCGGAATACTTGGAAGCAATGGTCGCAAAATCTTCACCTTTCTTGACGGCGGCTAGAGCTTCCTCGATTTTCTTTTTCTGGCTGGCGATTTCGTCCGGCCCACGGTTCTCGGTCAGAACCGTGATTTCGCGCAAATGAATGCCGGCGGGCCGGTCGAAGTCCTTCTGGTGCTGGTCGTAGTATTTCCGCACGTCCTCATTTGTGATCGTCACACGACTGAAGACTTCGCGCTGCATGACCGTCTGCGTCAGGTACGAGGTGCGGATATTGTCTTTAACTTCGTCGACCGTATACCCCTGAGAAATGATTTCTTTTTCGAGGGCCTCCGCCGACGCCAGCTTGCGGTCCAGCCGCATCTTTTCCATCGCTTTGATGACTTCCAGGTCGGCGGTGATGCCCAGCTCTTTAGCTTGCTGAAGCAACAGCTGCTCGTCGATCATCTGTGCCAGCGCGCCCCGGGTCTGCTCTTTGATGGCCTGGTCCAGTTGTGCGCCCTTCAGTTTCTGGTCTTTGGCCAACTGCTGGCGGATCTCATCGACTCGCTTGTCGTACTCCGACTTCAGGATGATGTCGTTATTGACCCAGGCGACAATCGATTCGATGTTTTTCGTGCCCGTAAAGACATTTCCGGTTGTCTGGTTCGGGGTCTGAGCCTTAACGGCAGGGGTCTGAGCCCTGACAGCAACGGACGGAATCAGCAACACAGTCCCGGCCAACATAGCCCGGGCGGCAATCTTTTGAAACATAGGCACTCCTCAATGTAGCGCTCATTTTATCACGCCAGATCGCGCAGAACGCTTTCCAAACGGTTGAACAGGTCCGCCGGCCGCGCCGGCGGCTGGAGCCGCAATGTAGCCGGAGGAGCAAAAGTGACGCCATTTCCCCCACCCACAAGTTCCACCACCCGCTCGGGATCGATACGGGCGGTCTCGTGGAACTTGATATCGATGCCCTGAGCTGTTCTTTCAATAGAAGTTACGCCCCGGGCGCGGCCGAGAACCCGAAGCCTGGCGTATTCCAGCAAATTGCGCACCGGCAGCGGCAATTCTCCGAAGCGGTCCTCGAGATCCCGATAGAGGTTGTCCAGGTCCGCTTCGCTGCGGGTCGAAGCAATCTGCTTGTAGATGCGCAGCCGGGGCACCTCTTCCTCGATGAAGTCGGGCGGAATTTTCAAGTCCACGCGCAGGTTAATCGCCGTCTCGACTTCCGGCAGGACTTCTCCGGTGCGAACCTCCTCGATCGTTCGTTCCAATAACTGGCAGTACAAGTCGAATCCAATGGCCTCGATATGTCCGTGCTGCTGGCCGCCCAGCAGATTTCCCGCACCGCGCAACTCGAGATCGAGTGCGGCGATGCGGAACCCCGCTCCTAACTCGCTGAATTCCCGGATCGCGGCGAGGCGCCGGCGCGCGATCTGGGTCAACGTCTCATCAGACGGAACCAAAAGGTAGGCGTAAGCACGGCGATTGGATCTTCCCACCCTTCCGCGGAGCTGATACAGCTGCGAAAGGCCGTAACGGTCGGCCCGGTTCACGATCAGGGTATTGGCCAGTGGTATGTCGAGACCATTTTCGATGATGGTCGTGGCCACCAGGACGTCGAACTCGTGGTGCATGAAGCGGGTCATCACGGTTTCGAGTTCCTTCTCGCCCATCTGGCCGTGAGCGACACCCATGCGGGCTTTTGGACAGATTTTCTGCATGAAGGTGGCCAGCGAATAGATCGACTCGACGCGATTGTGCACGACGTACACCTGGCCGCCGCGATCGAGTTCGAAGTTGATCGCGTTTTCAATGACGGCCGGTTTGAACTTCACGACGACGGTTTGAATCGCCAGGCGGTCGCGCGGCGGCGTTTCAATGACGGACATATCGCGCAGGCCGCTGAGCGCCATGTTGAGCGTGCGGGGAATCGGCGTCGCCGTCATGGTGACGACGTCCACCTGCTTCTTGATCTGCTTCAACCGCTCCTTGTGCGCCACTCCGAAGCGCTGCTCTTCGTCGATGATCATCAAGCCGAGATCCTGAAACTTGATGTCTTTGGAGAGCAGGCGGTGCGTGCCGATGACGATGTCGACTTTGCCGGCTTCGATATCGGCCACAATTTTTTTCTGTTCCTTCGGGCCGACAAAACGGCTGAGCATGACAACCGAGACCGGAAACGCGGCGAATCTCTCTTTGAAGGTTTCGAAATGCTGGTAACAGAGAATCGTGGTGGGAGTCAGCACCGCGACCTGTTTGCCGTCGTTGATCGCCTTGAACGCGGCGCGCATGGCCACTTCGGTTTTGCCGTAGCCCACGTCACCGCAGACCAGGCGGTCCATCGGCAATGGCGACTCCATGTCTTTTTTTATGTCCGCAATGGCGGTCAGTTGATCCGGCGTCTCATCATATTGGAAGGCTTCTTCGAATTCCTTTTGCCACTCGGTGTCGCTGGAGAAGGCGTAGCCGCCGGCGACCTTCCGCTCGGCGTAAAGCTTCAGGAGTTCCTGAGCCATATCCTTGATGGCACGCTTGGCGCGGGTCTTCCGCGCTATCCAGGTGGTGCCGCCCAGCTTATCGAGCTGCGGTTTGGCGCCTTCGGTCGAGGAATATTTCTGGATCAGATCGAGGCGGTCGAGCGGAACGTAGAGGCGGTCGCCGCCCTGGTACAGCAGGACCATGCATTCCCGCTCGTGAACCAGCGTCAGGCCGTTGTAGGTTCCAATGCCGTGATCGATATGCACCACGTAATCGCCGGGCTTGAGATCCTGAAGGTCGGAGACGAATGACGAAATCTTCTGGCGGCGGCGATGTTGCGGCGCGAGATGTTCCGACTCATCGAAGATGTCGGTCTCCGCATAAACTTCAAGGCCGATATCGGGCAGGCGGAAACCCCCGGAGATCCGGCCGATGCCGATAATCGGCACGGTGGTGTCGTCCGGCGAACGCAGCGGTTGCTCGCCGAATTCGCAGCGAAATGGAATTCCGTACTCGTGGACGATGTCGCGGAGACGTTCCGCCATGCCGACGGTGCTGCCGAGCAGGACGACTTCGTGTCCGGCTTCGTGCGATTTCCCGATGACTTCAGCCATATCTTTCACGCGGCTATGAAACTTCACGCTGGGCTGGCCTTTGACAAAGAAGGCGCTGCCGGTGGAGCCCAGTTCCTCCAGGTGCAATCGACGGTTGTTGGCCGCCAGCTGGCGAAGCTGATCCGGCGACACGAAGATATCCCCGGGCGGGAGCACCACGCCCCCGGCATCGCGGGTTTGCTCATAGCGCTGCCCGAGCGCATCGAAGAACTTTTGATGCGCCTCATCGACAACCTCGGGCTCATCCAGAATCAGAATGGCTGGATCGGCATAATCGAGCAGCGTGGCCTCCATCGGCCGGACCAGCGGCATTAGATAGGACGCGCCCGGAAAGAGTTCGCCGTTATCTGCAAAGACAAGCTTCTCGTTGAGGTCTTTTTGAAAGTCCTCATCGGGCCAATGCTGCCGGGCCCGGCCGCCCCAGTCGCGCAGCATTTCTTTGGTGATGACGGTGTCCTGCATCGGCAGGAGGTCGATGTACTGCACGGGTCCGCGGGAGCGCTGGTCGTCCAGATCGAACTCTCGAATGGAATCGACGCTGTCGCCGAAGAACTCGATCCGGACGGGATTGCGCATTAACGGGGAAAAGATATCGACGATTCCGCCGCGCACCGAAAACTCTCCGGGCGAGCTCACCGGTTCCTGCCGCAGATAGCCGGCATTCGTGAGGTGCTCGATAAGCAGTTCGGGCGACAGATCTTCGCCGCTCGTCACGTGCAGGCTGTAGGTGTCGAATTGCGCGGGTTGAGCGAGCCGCGTCGCCATGGACCGGATCGACGTGACGACGATGTCGACCTGCTTGTTGCGCAACCGCCAGAGGGTCGTCGCGCGCGCCTGCTGGATATCGGCGTGTGGGGTCAGACCGGCGTAGGGATCGGTTTCCCAGGCCGGAAATGCGCTGACGCGATTGCCGCCATTCGAATTCAATTCGCCATGGAAATACCGGATATCGGTTGCCAGCGCTTCGACCGCCCGATCCTGGGGAGTCACCACGATCACAGGGCGGCGCAGCGAATTCCACAGGCCGGCGATAAAGAGAGCTCGCGAACTCCCGGTCAATCCGGAGACGATGACGTCGCTTTCGCCGCGCAGAGTCTCGGCCGCAATCCGCCGGAAATCGGCGACGTCTGAAATACGGCCGATGATTTTATGAATTCGCTTTTCGAGGATTTCCATTTGCAACGCCGTATCGATCGAGCACGCGTTCGACAATTCCCGTGGTCGAACGGCCCTGAACCAGAGCGAGCGCGACAACCTTTCCGCCCCAGCCTTCGACTTCCGGCTGCCCCACGATGTTGGCCGTCCAATCGGCGCCTTTCACCAGGATATCCGGGTGGATCGCCAGAATCGCTTCCAACGGCGTGTCTTCGTCGAACATGCAGACAAAGTCGACGGGCTCCAATCCCGCCAGCAACTCCGCACGCTCATCCTGCGGAATAATCGGGCGATTCGGGCCCTTCATGCGCGCGACGGAAGCATCAGTATTGATGGCCACCACCAGGGCGTCGCCCAGGGCGCGGGCACGGCTCAGTAAATCAATATGCCCGGAATGCAGGATGTCGAAGCACCCATTGGTGAAGACGATCTTTTTGCCGGCTGCCTGAAGATTGCGGACTTCCCCGGCTACAGCTTGGAGGGATGCG
>DASXLG010000079.1 GCA_036496425.1 Terriglobia bacterium
TCAGACGGATGAAGAAGATAAGACGGTCACCACGGACCTGGCGACCGCCTCTGAAGATGCGCCGGTCGTGCGGCTCGCAAACAATATCCTGGCGCTGGCCATCAAGAAGGGCGCCAGTGATATTCACATCGAACCGCAGGAGAAAGGTGTCGTCCTGCGGCTGCGCATTGACGGCGTGCTTTACGTCGAGAACGTTCTTTCGAAGAAAATTCAGCTGCCGCTGGCGTCGCGCTTCAAGATCCTGTCGAGGCTGGACATTTCCGAACGCCGGATGCCGCAGGATGGCCGCATCTCGATCAAGATCGAAGACCGCGGCATCGACTTCCGTGTTTCCACCGTGCCGGCGAAGTTCGGCGAAAAGATCGTCATGCGCATCCTGGACAAGAGCGGATCGCTGTTGCCGCTCGACAAGATCATTATCCACGGGCCGACGGTGGAAAAGCTGCGCTGGATGATCAATCAGCCTTACGGCATCATCTACGTCACCGGTCCGACCGGTTCCGGTAAGACGACCACGCTGTACAGCTCGCTGAACGAAATCAATTCGCACGAAATCAACATTTCGACTGCTGAGGACCCGATCGAATACGATCTCGCCGGGTTGTGCCAGGTCCAGACCCATAAGGACATCGGACTGGACTTCGCGCGCATCCTCCGCGCATTTCTGCGTCAGGACCCCGATGTCATCCTGGTCGGTGAAACGCGCGACCAGGAAACCGCGAAGATCTCGGTGGAAGCCGCGTTGACAGGCCACCTGGTCTTCACCACGCTTCACACGAACGATGCGCCCGGGTCCTTCACACGTCTGGAAGAGATGGGCATCGAGCCCTTCCTGATGGCGAACTCCACCATCGGCATCATCGCGCAGCGCCTTGCACGGCGGCTTTGCCAGAACTGCAAAGTGCAGACCGAAGTGGACGACACCACGCTCGGCTATTTTGGCTATACCCGTGGTAGCTCGCCTCCATTCTTCAAAGGCGAGGGTTGCGACAAGTGCAACCACACAGGCAAGAAGGGCCGGATCGGTATTTACGAGCTTCTGGTGATGAACGAAGATCTGAAGCGCACTGTTGCCAGAGGCGCAAGGAGCGACGAAATCCGCACGCTGGCGATTGAAAACGGCATGTTGACGCTCAAGGATTACGCCATGGTGCTTATGTCGGAGGGACTGACGTCGGTGGACGAGGTTCTGCAGAACCTCGTCGTCGGTAACTAACTATCGGGAATCAATCTGCGGCCAGCACCGCCGCTTGTTTGTAAAACTGAACGTAGTCCCGCACGTCTTCACGGCTGCCGATGATCAGCGGCACCTTTTGATGGAGTGAAGAAGGCTCGATATCCAGAATGCGCTCTCCGCCTGTAGTGGCGGCCCCGCCGGCCTGTTCGACAACCATCGCCAGAGGAGCGGCTTCGTAGAGCAGCCGCAGCTTTCCTTTCGGGCCGGGGTATAAGAAGATCCCGCCCTTCAGCAGATTCCTGTGGAAATCGGCGACCAGCGATCCGATGTATCGGAGGGTATATGGATGGCCGTTTTCCTTGCGGTCCTCTTTGACATACTCGACGTAGTTCCGCGTTCCCGCGTCCCATGAATGCGCGTTGCCTTCGTTGATGCTGTACATCTTGCCGCGGGTGGGCGTGCGGATATTTTCGTGCGAGAGAAGGAATTCGCCGAGGCTGGGATCCAGCGTGAAGCCGAAGACGCCGTGGCCCGTGGTGTAAACCATCATCGTGCTGGAGCCGTAGATGAAATAACCGGCGGCAATCTGTTCCGAGCCCTTTTGCAGGCAATCTTCCAGCCGGCCGTCGGGCGAATGATTTGTGACGCGGCGGTGGATGGAAAAGATGGTGCCGATGCTGGCGTTCACGTCGATATTCGATGACCCATCCAGCGGATCGAACATCAGAACGTACTTTCCTTTCTTGCTTCCACTGGGAATCGGGATGGTGTCGACCGATTCTTCCGATGCCATGACGCAAAGATGGCCGTTGTGGCCCATCGCCCGGCAGATGGTTTGCTGCGCGAATTCGTCCAGTTTCTGAACCGACTCGCCGTGAACATTGATTTCGCCGGTCTCGCCGAGAATCTTTACAAGACCCGCCTGGTTGACTTCGCGCGAAATGATTTTCGCGGACAAGGTGAGACTCGTCAGGAGCGCCGTGAAATCCCCCGTGGCGCCCGGATGCAACCGCTCTTCGTCAAGAATATGCTGCTGAACTGTCTTTATTTTGCTTTGCATGCCGCCCCTTTTGCGTGGATTCTAACCTTACTATCAGCGCCAGAAAGGAGCAAAGTCTTTTGTATGCATGATGAACGTACACCGGCCCCGGACAGCACGGCGGTGCGGGTGGCCTTATGGCGGGCCCTGCACGTCCAGGCCGATCCGCCGCCGCACGTGTTCGAAGACGAAGTCGGACTGAAGCTGGCAGCTCCGGAAGAGGGGTGGCGCAATCGTCCGGACATGGGTCCCTTCACGCGGCCCTTTCGCGCCTCGGTTCTGGCCCGCGCCCGCTTCATCGAAGATCTGGTCGCTGAACAGATTGACCGCGGCGTCGGCCAGTACGTCATCCTCGGAGCCGGACTGGACACCTTCGCCCAACGCCGTCCGGAACTGGCCTCCCGTCTGCTCGTGTTCGAGATCGACCGCTCCGGTCCCCAGATCTGGAAGCGCCGGCGCCTGATCGACCTTGGCTTCGGCATCCCGCCGTTCCTGCGATTTGTGCCGGTAGACTTCGAGGCGGGCGAAGCGTGGTGGGAACGGCTGGCAGAGTCGGGCTTCGATGCCCATCGGCCGGCGGTCGTGGCTTCCACCGGCGTCAGTATGTATCTGACCAGGGACGCCATCGCGGCGACGCTGCGTCAGGTCGCCGCGCTCGCGCCCGGCTCGACTCTCGTCATGTCTTTCCTGGTGCCGATCGAACTCGCGGATCCCGAGGTGCGTCCCGGCCTCGAGCGAGCCGTCGAGGGCTCGCGAGCAAGCGGCACTCCCTTCATCAGCTTCTTCACGCCGGCAGAGATACTGGCTCTGGGCCGCCAATCCGGCTTTCGAGATCCCCAGCACGTATCGGCGGCAACTCTCGCCGAGCGTTACTTCGCCGGCAGGACCGATGGCCTCCGCCCTCCCAACAATACAGAGGAACTGCTGGTGGCAAGGACATGAGAGGTTTTAGCCGCAGATGACGCGGATGACGCAGATGGGGCG
>DASXLG010000080.1 GCA_036496425.1 Terriglobia bacterium
AATTTCGAATTTCCAATAAGTCCCTCTTGTGGTTTCCGCGCTCCTTCGTTAAAATCCCTCGTACTTAACCGCAAACCTGCGCAAACCGCCGAACACAGTTCATTTGCGACACGTTTAGTGAGGAAATATGTCAAATCGGAAACTGATCCGGCCTAGCCTTGCCGAGATCAAAGAACAGCTGACCGTAAGGCAACCACGAGCAAAAAGACCTGCTCCCAACGACCAAACCAACGCCGAAAATTTTTATTATGTGAAGCAGATGCAGAACAAGACACCGATGGTCGTCGTTCTGCAGGACGGTGAGACCATCAAAGGTTCGATCGAATGGTACGACAAAAATTCGATCAAACTGCATCGGGCCCCCGAGCCGAATGTCCTCCTCCTCAAGCACTACATCAAATACATGTACAAGGAAAACGAAGACAAGGAAGCCGAATAGCCGATCCTTCGCATGCGCGCAACTATCGGGATCACCGCCGGCGATCCGGCCGGCATTGGTCTTGAAGTTATTCTGAAGTCGATTGCATCTGTCCTGAATTCCGCCCGTTGGGTTCTATTTACGGACCGCGAGATCTTCGAGCGGAACGCGGCTCTGTTTCCTTCGCACGTGCCGGTTCAGTGGGTTGACGATCTTGCCAGCCTGGCGGACGAGTCTGTGCTTTTTCTGCGCGATCTGGGCGGCGACACCTCCCGCATCGAGTGGGGAAAGCTCCAGCCCGCCGCCGGCCGCCGCGCGCTGGCGTATCTCGAAGCTGCCGGCACGGAGGCGCTCGCACGCCGGATCGACGGCATCGTTACTGCACCGGTCAACAAGGAGGCCATCGGCGGAGAGTTCCACGGCCAGACCGATTTCCTCGCCGAACGCGCCGGAGTGCGCGACTATGCGATGGCGTTCTTCACGCCGACCTTTAAAGTCGTCCTTGCCACGATTCACCTGCCGCTGCGCGAAGCGCTCTCCCAGATCACCACAGATCGGTATGTCCAGCTGATCCGCTTCGTGAACGCCCATCTTCCGAATCAGCGTATCGCCGTAGCAGCGATCAATCCCCATGCCGGCGAGGGCGGGATGTTCGGCCGCGAGGACCTCGATATCCTGGAACCCGCGGTACGGAAGTGCGCCGCCGATGGTCTTCCCGTGTCAGGCCCGCACTCGGCCGACAGCCTGTATTTCCGGGCGCATTCCGGTGAGTTCGATGTCGTGATTGCGCCATATCACGACCAGGGGCTCATTCCGATCAAGTTGATCGCGCACGGCGATTCGACGAACGTCACGTTGGGATTACCCTATGTGCGGACCTCGCCCGACCACGGCACCGCCTTCGCGATCGCGGGAAAGGGGCTGGCGGATCCCGCTGGAATGAAGATGGCTCTCAAGCGGGCAGTGGAATTAGCCACAAAAGGCACATAAGGAATGCCTTATGTGCCTTGCGAAGTCGCCGTTGCGGCAGGAATCACCCCGCAGACGCGTCAGATCCTCCGACGAATTTATTTCGCCCTATCATCCAGTCGCTTTCATCATTCGATTGCTTTGATTCAATGAGGCCGCGAGCTCGCTCGCGGAGAGGAAAACATCATAGCGTTCACGTCAGGAAGGCACAGGACGAAGCATGGCCCACCGCCGCAGGTCATTTGGATGCGATGCGGTAACGTGAGGAATTGTCCGAGCAGCTTCCGGAAGTCGTCGTCCTTCGTTAAGACCACAACCATGCGACTCGCATCCCTTGCCGCGGCGAAAATCACCGGGTCGCGAGCCCGGTGCAGGCCGAGTTCCTCGACGTGCACCGCGTCGACGCCAAGTTCTGTTCGGAGCCATCCTGCCAGAGACGGCGGCAGTTGAGCGTCTATCCAGACCTGCAGCAACGACTCTGAATCCTGCCGCGATTTGGCCATCTCTGCCAATCCGTTTTCTTATGCCGCGACGACGGGATGGTCCAGCTGACGAGCCGCGTAGAGAAGGCTGGCCGCGATATCATCCGGTTCTAGGTATGGATACTCGACGAGAATTTCTTCGGGCGTCTCGCCGGCGGCGAGAAGTTCGAGTACGTCGATGACGCGGACGCGCATCCCGCGAATGCAAGGACGCCCGCCACATTGCTCGGGGTCAATCGTAATTCGGGCCAAGAGCTCGGACTCGCGCATTGGATCTCCCAGGGGCTAAACTCGGCGTCAATGCCGAAAGATACACCCTGCTAAGCCTAGCCGTCCACAGTGAGTGCTGTTTCCCACTACGAGATGTTTGCAGATGACCGCTCCTTCTATGCGGAAATCCCGGGGTTTGACGGCCTTTTAGCAAATGCGAGCGCTCGCTCGCGGAGAGCTGGCAGTCTGGTGCCGTCGCGTTTTGAGTTGCCGTGCTTCAATGAGGCCGCGTGCGCTCGCTCGCGGAGAGATTCGCGTTATTCTGCTTGTTCCTGTCATGCTTTCTTACATTTGTCCGGAAAGTAGTCTGTTCTCTCCGAGATTAGTCTTCAATTACAGTTTCCCGCTCTGCGACGGAAAAAGAAGACTTGCTTTCCCCGATTTCAAGTCTTCTTTCGCCCTCGCAGATTTGAAATCCGGTTTTCTCAATCTGCGACGCCAAAAGAAAGTCTTCATTTGCCGCATCCTAATCGGCGACGGCAAAAGAAGACTTTCTTTTCCCGATTTCAAGTCTTCTGTCGCCGTGGCAGATTTGAAATCGGCTTTCTCAACCTGCGACGCCAAAAGAAAGTCTTCAATTCCGGTTTCCCAATCTGCGAGGACAAATGAAGACTCTCTTTTCCCGATTTCGAGTCTTCTTTCGCCGTGGCAAATTTGAAATTCGGTTTTCCCAATCTGCGACGCCAAGAGAAAGTCTTCAATTTGGATTTTCAAATCTGCGAGGACAAATGAAGACTTGATTTTCCGTATTTCAAATCTTAATTTGCCGTGGTAGATTTGAAATCCTGCTTCCCTGATCTGCCACGGCAAAAGAAAGTCTTCAAGCTTCGATTTGAGATTAAGACGGTTCAAACGGTGTCTTTTCCCACCGCGTTCACTTTTTTTAAGATTTTTTGGACCGGTTGCAACAAACAGGGGGGTCTCAGACGTCTTACCTTATAGAGGCGGTCGAAAGGCCGGGCGATCCCGGCCTTGCTGTTCGGAGGCGCCTCCATAACGCAACGTTCGAAGAAAGAAGGTAAACACTATGACAAACAAAATTCACCTGTTACTGAATACGCACCAACCGGATACCGGGATCGCCACAGACGCCGTCGCGGCGTATGACGGTCTGAACGGCAATCCGAATTTCGTCAACCCGCCGGTCCCGCTGGCTTCATTCAAGGCGGAGATCGACAGCTACGCGAGTAAAATCGCGGCGGCTGGCGGCGGTGGCAAGCAAGCCATCATCGACCGGAACGCGCAACGCGAGACGGTTACCATGATGATGTACCAGCTTGGACACTGGGTAGTGGCCAATTGCAAGGATGACCTCTCGATATTCCAATCGAGCGGCTTCCAGGCGAGATCCACGACCAGAACCCCACCGGCGGCGCTGCCCCAGCCCATGATCGAAAAACTCGAGAATGGGGATGTTTCCGGGCAGATCCGCGCGAAAGTGAAGGCGATTCCCAAGGCGATCAATTATGAGGCGCAGTATGCCTCAATTGGCGCCGACGGAAAGCCGGGCTCCTGGACGGTCTTGCCGCCGTTCACCAGCTCGCGCTCCTTTCTCGTCACTGGCTTAACCCCAGGCACGACCTATGCTTTTCAGGTTCGTGCTCTCGGCCGGTTAGGTTACACGAACTGGAGCGATTCCGCGCACCGCATGTCTCTCTAGTCGGCGGGAAATTCGCAGAGGGGGAAACTCTTCTCCCTCTGCGTTTTCTCTCCAATACCGGAGATCTACATGACACCGCGGAGCGCTAGCGCGATAGCGCTCAACCTCAATGAAACGCTGCGGCAAGGCAGCGATAACGACCGGCAAGCGAAACTCGACGCCCTGTTTCTGGAGCACTATGACTTTTTGTTTCGTGCGGCGAAAGCCGTCCTCCGGAAAAAGGACGATGCCTGCGACGTGATTCAGGACCTGTACCTGAAGTGTGCCGAGCGCGAGCTTCATCCGGACGCCATGAAGAATCCGAAAGCCTTCCTCCATCGAGCGGCGGTCAATATGGCTCTCGACTGGAAACGGTCCCGAAAACGCTGGAAGGCGGATCGAGTCGAGGACCTCGACCTCCCGGATGCGTCCACGGGACTCGCGAACGATAAGGTTCGCGAGAAACTGGAAGACCTCTTGGGAGGATTCAACCTCAAACCCGAAACGGTGCAGATCCTGATTCTGCATCATAACGAAGGCTACAGCGACGCGGAGATCGGCGATCTGCTGGGCGAAACCCGGTCGAAGATCGCGTCGATTTTGTCCCGGACGCATGCCAAATTGAGAAATGGCAAGGAGGATTTAGATGCTCAGGCGCAAGGACAACAATATAGACGAGATCATGGAGCGGTATCTGCCGCGCGCTTCCGAGGAGGAAGTCCGGTCGGCGCGTGATCGTTTTCTGGTCTTTCTTCGGGAGCGCCATGAACTGCTGGAGGCTCTCGATAACTTCAGGACGAAGGAGCCGGTGAACATTGCGATGGACTGACACCGCGGTGCAAATGCAAAACTACCAACCCGCCGCGCGTGCGGGTCGCCGGTGACCTACTGAGCCCAGTACCGGTACGCCTCGATCCACTCCCATCCTTTGGGCGGAGGCTCCGGCAATCGCAGATCTAAAATGGACAGCCTCTGCCTCTGTTGACCGCGCCGACACACCACAACGATATGATCGTCGTCTGTCAGATCGAGGCGCTCAACGGTGACCTGAGCTCCTAGCACGACGGTGTTGAACGGAAGAGTCAAATCATTTTCAAGCATGGTGTAAAAGCCGGTGACCTGTTCGGATTCGCCGTTAGCGTCGACAGTTGCCTCTTCCACCATGCGTTCGAGATCATCCTTCGAAGGTTTCGGCCGGCGCCTCGTAGACGTCTGTTTCGCGCTGTCTCCCTGCGGTTTCCGCGCTCTTTGTAAAGCCATTTGCCGTCCTCCCACGGGGGCCATTCTTCACAAGGGACTATGCGCCAATAACTGGACGAGATGGGTCCGGCGAGTCCGGCGCAGTGTTCCCGCAGAATCGTTATTGTCAGGCGGCAGGAAGAAACGTGCTGGTCGGTGGGAAACTTGGGAATTCCAGTCATCAACAGGTCCGGAAGCGCAGCTGTGCCGCCTTCGAACCACGAATGGATGGTCGCATTGAGACCCAGAGACCTGCTCGGACTAGTCCTGCCGCGATTTTGGAGCAACCGATGCATGAGGTTCGGCGGTCGAAATCACATCGTATAATATCCGACCATGTACGATGCTGAGACCCTGCAGGACATACACGCTCGCGCGCACGAGAGCCTGCATCGCGTGATTGTCTTCTGCGGCAACCTTACGGATGTCGAGTTGCGCCAGCCGTTGACCGGATTCGGTTTCTCCACAATTCTACGCCAGCTCGAACACACGATCGGCGCGGAGGTTTACTGGCAAACAGTCGTTACTAGAGGCTACGCCGAGGAAGCGAAACTGCCGAGTTTGCAGGATGTAGCCGCGATTGAGGCGTTCCGCCAGCAGACGGCATCCGCGACTCGGTCGTATCTCGGCAGCGCCAGCGAGACGGAGTTGAACTCGCCACGCCAGATGATCAGCGATCCAGGTCAAACGCGGCTGCTCCGACCGGCGGATGTGATCATGCGCATCGTGACGCATATCTTCAACCACCAGGGACAGGTACTGGCAATGTGCCGGACAATCGGCAAGCCAAACCGCAAATTTGATCTCGATTATCGCGTGGATTAAGGAATCACAGCCTTGAGCGGATACGACAATTGAGCACATCGTGGATTGCTAAAGTGCTTATTCCCACCCGGATCTACCTTCCCTTTTATAATCTGATCGAGGTCGTATGAGAACGCACGACACCAGAAAGAACGCAACCCTGAAGCCCGATGTCCTGGCGCTGTTGGCCGAACAGGCGCAAGCGGAGAACAAAACCGTAGACGATCTGCTCGACGAAGCGGCGCGCAGATCTCTGGAGACGAAGCGCACCATAGCGGAGATGGACTCGTTCATTGCCAGGAATCGTGCCGATGCGCGAGCGAAGGGCATCAAGAAATCCGACGTCGTCCGCCTGGTGAAAGAATCCCGCAAAGAAAATCGTACCCGCTGAGTGAACCGCCTCACGCCGGATTCAGAGGAGATGAACGCTCATGGAAAATCGCTCAACGCTTCCTTCACTTTACGCGCGCTGATCTTGGGCGAACCCTTGGGCGGGTCAAATACAATCAAACCATCCACTTCCCGGACAGGCGGCGCCACCGTGAGCCCCCGACGGACCAGATCCGAGACCGCTTTGCCGACCGAAATCCGGAGCGCCTCGGCCCGCTTGACGGCTTCGCCGAGCACATCATCGTCCAAGGTCAATGTTGTTCTCATTGGAAAATGATGCTGCAGAAGCCCATTGATGTCAATGACACGCAATTGCATCGAGTGGTTAAACGATGATCTCAATGGGAACTGGTGATCATTGGTTCGTGACGGTCTCGGGTCTCGAGTGCCTGGTCGAAACGGGCACTTGGTCCGGAATTTGGGTGGTCGCGCCATGACACTCCGGCAATCCAGTCATCTGTCCCCAATCCAGGTTGGCAGCAGGCTTGCTTTGAGCGACAGATATGATTTTCCTCGGGCTTTTGCTTCAGGCCGGTGTGGGTGGCGCCGTTCCATTCGCGTTTTTTCAGCCGACAGTAACGGTCAGCGTATCTCAGCAAGCCGTGCTGGATCGCGGTGATCCAGTTACTCAGATTCTTCCGGCGAGCGGAGCGGAGGATGCGGTCTTCACTGCCATATCCGCCTCAATCGATGACGGCCGGCTGATCGCCTGGGTGCGCCGGATCGACGATTTGAAAAAAAGCAAATACGTGCTCACGGTTCGCCGTTTTTCGGACCCGCCGCGGATTGAGGATCTGTCCGAGCTCAAATTAGATCCGGACGATATCGAAGACATACAGAAATGCCGCGCGGGAAACTGCCAGCTCAAATTATCTGCCGCAGAAATGACGCAATTACGTGAGGCCGCCCGGGCGCGGAGCAATGCGTCCGCGGCGATTGAGGAAACCTTCCGCCGCTTAATTCTGGAACGGGTCCAGCTCTACCTCAAAAGTGGTCATGTTCCGCCATACGAGGACAAGCATGTACCGGTGCACCCGGAAATACGTTTCGATGCTCTTTTGGACCACACGGCGTTTCTGACTACGCACGTTCCGGAACTGAATGGCTACTTCAGGAGCTATCCATTGAAGCCTGTGGCAGGACTTGAGTCGTTCTTCTACTGGTCAAAGGAACGGGTTGCCGGCAAAGCAATCATCAGTGTGACTCAGGTAAATATCGTCCGTTATCAGAGGACCGGAGTGCCGGATGTGCTGGTGGTGAACAGGGATATCTACTCTTCGCACTATATCGATGCGTCTCTCAGTTTGACCGCCCTGACGGCTGCCAGCACGGAGAACCACAATTACCTGGTCTATATCAATCGGACGGACGTCGACATTCTGCACGGCGTCCTCGAAACCTTCATTCGAAAAGCAATGCATCACCGCATACGGGAGGGCGCCACCGATGAGATTGAGACCTACAAACAACGCATGGAAAGCGGCGATCCTCCACCCGTAGAACCCGCAAACGGCGCATCCGGCGAACTCACTGCCAGACCCACCAAGCGCTTTATAGAGTTTGAATAAGAGTTGAAATATTTCGAGGTTATCTTCGCCATGTCCGTACTTTAGCAAGGATTTAAATCCTTACCGCAAAAGCGAGGGTGCTCTCGAACGTGGCTCACTCTCTTTACAGTCCCCGCACAACCCGTAAATTTGCAGCCGGTGATCAAGCACTTTGAAGTTGAGCTGTTCTGACGCCTCATCATGCCGCGTCTCGACTTTTTGAGGTGCTATCGCCGATCACCGTTCGACGGCGTTTCTCCCCGGCGGTTTGAGGCATATCGGGGAGTTTGTTGAACTCGAGCGGCCCGCGGAGGCTTTGGACTGAACCTCCTGAAGTAAATCCAGCCGTAGATGCCCCATGCGGCGCAGATCGCAAGTGCGATAAAGGGCTCTCGCGCGCTCATCTCCGGAACCATGAGAGGGCCCATAAGGTAGAACGATATGCAAATCAGGTTTGCAAGAACTCCAAACGCCGGAATGAACACGTGTTTAAAGCTGTTCGATGTTTGGTGTTCGCGGCACGCGATGATCGCCAGCAAGCAGGTCATCAGATACAGCAGAAGCGTTCCGAAGTTGCTGACGAGAGCCACAACCAGGATGCTCTGCGGGATGTTGACAGCCAAATCGTGGTGAAACAGGCCGAAGCTGTACCAGAAGTTGTGCGGCAAAGCATTGATCACATCATCTTTGAGTGCAGCAGGACCGCAGAAAACGAAGATAACGGAAGCAATCCCAATGAAGGCGGCAACCACGCCAAGCATCCAGATGGTCCGGCGGGGCGTCAAGATTTGGCCCTGAACCATCCCGGACTGTTCCGGCGCTTGTCTGTCGCGCCCCATGACGTACGTGACTCTTGCCGCAATGTTCATGGAAGAGAGCGTCGTTCCGACAAGGGCCAGGAAGACCGTCGATGCCTGCACCAGCATGAAGGCCTTGCCGGCCGCGGCGCTGCCGAACAACCATGCGCCGCATATGATCATCATGTCGCCGACAGGAACAGAAGACCCCAGCGCGTTGGAAATCTGGTAGCCATTATGGAGGAAGTAATTCGCCGCAAAATACTCGACGAGATAACACACCAGCCCCTGAATGGACAGGGACAGGATAACGGCACGCGGTATATCGCGTTTTGGAGCCAGGGCTTCCTCTCCCATCCATGTGACGGATTCAAATCCAACCAGGATCAGAATGGCGATCGAGGCTTGAAGAACGACAAAACTGAAGCGGTGGGGCGAAATGACGGATACGGCGGACTGATGATACTCGAACGTATCCACCTTTGATTTCGGATCTGCCGCGCTCGACTCCCGCTGGATCGGATGGGAATAATCGACTGTAAAGTCGCGTTTGTTGCCATCCGCTGTAACCACTTCCGCGATCACCCTTCCTTTAGCGTCGAGAGTCATGGCCGGAGATCCCTGCGGATGGTTCACCCTGTATGCAACCGCGACAACGGAAAATACGATAAGCGCAGAAACCTGGATGACGTTAATCGCTGCATTCACAGCCGTCGCGCCCGTGATGCCTCGGGCGCCAATGTATGCCACGCTGAACGCAAACAGAGGACAAAAGAGAATCATGAGCAGTGGGCTCGGGACTGCGGCTGTGAAGGTATCCGGCCAGATCTGGCCCACGACATACCCGGCAACGAGCGCAGCCATTCCCACCATCAGGCCGGGATACACCCAGTAGTATAGGTGGCTCGCCCAGCCGACCAGGAATTTAGCCGCCCGTGCAAACCTGAATGTTTTCGATCTGCTCAGGAATGCCTGTTCGGCGAAAAAGTACGATGATCCGGCCCCGGAATAAAGTTTTGAGAGCTGGATATAAGCAATCGCCGTGGAAAAGCAAAGCAGAAAGGCCGCAAGAATGCCGAACCACATCGCTTGCGCGGCCATGGGTGCTCCATACGAAGCCTGAACGAAATAGGCCAGCCATAGAAATGCGCCTGGCGCGATGAGCGTCATTGCCTGGGTAGTCAGGCCGCTGAGGCCAAGGCCCGGCCGTGTGCCGGGTATCTGAGGTCCTGGCATGTGCCTCCTTATTGCCCGCCGGGCAGTGAAAGCAGCACCCGCATCACGGTCCGCAATCCACGAACCGGTAGCCAACCCAGGGCTCGGTCAGGATGTATCTCGGCTCCGACGGATCGGGCTCGACTTTTTTACGAAGATGCGTGATACAGACGCGCAGGCATTCAGGATGGTCGATAAACTCCGGGCCCCACACGGCGCGCAGCAGTTCCTTGTGGGGAACAGCCCTTCTTGCTTGCGACACGAGATAACGGAGCAAGTCGAATTCTTTGGGTGTCAAATGAACGTTTTTCTTTCCAACGCGGACCTTGCGCATGATGAAGTCGATTTCGAGATGATCGGATATAAAGGCCCTCGCCAGCGGCGCTCCGGACCCCTGCAGTTCCTCCTGCATCCGTTCGTGAGTTCGCACGATCGAATCCAGGCGAATGTGGGGAGTGTACTGCGCCTCGTCAGCCTCATCCTCCATTTGCCCGTGCAGCTTCACCGCGTATCTGGGAATCAAACCAGCAAGGCCTGCCCGCTCGAAGTCGGCTCGCGCCTGGTAAAATGACCGCCGCGACGAAAAGCCGAATGTCCGCACGGCTTCATCGATGGAGTGTCCGTTGGCGACATAGCGAAGCATCTCGTATTTGACCTGCGCGATGTCACCCGCGTCGTAAAACCCATCTTCACGGGAGAACGCCTCGTCAGGAGTTTTCGCGGCGGTTGCATCGCCGCTCTCCTGCGGATTCGAATGACCGGATTTATTCCGGTAACCGGGCGAGTGCATACTTCATCGCTCCAGTTGGAGTGGCTTGATCACGTCTCTTCCCCATTTCAAAAATCTCTCTACTTCCCGGCGCTACGCCGGGACCATAATGCGCTTATCGCGCAGGTCAGAACACAGCCCGTCAGCACGGGAATCACAGGGGCGTGGGCGTAGTAAATGAGAATGAAACCCGCGACAAGAGCGGATCCCCAAAGGACTCGCTGCCGGCTGATTGTGTTGTATGGATCTGTCATTGCTATCGATCTGATTGGTGATTTGTTCATCGCATATGTGCCATTACCGCAATGATTCCCGCCGCAAGCGCACTGCCCGCCAGAAGGAGCATCCGGTTGCTGAATGGTTTAGTAAACGAAGGCCTCGCGATCCCGCTGCTTTCACGGGCTCTTTCCTCCTTCAACAATTGGGTCAGCATCTTGCGTTGTTCGAGATTCTGAATACATTGGAGCGCCCGCTCTGCCGCTTCATAGCCGGGTTTTGGAGTCCGCAACTTGAAATTGAGTTGCGCGAGCGTGTAATGCGCGATGAAGCTGCCGGGAGCCAGTGTTGCCGCCTGTTCAAGGTGATCGATTGCAGGATAAATGTTGCTCGTCAAAGCATGAGCAATTCCCAGAAAGACATGCGCCTCGGGAAAGGCAGGCGCATGCTCCACACTGCGGGAGAGGGCCGCGACGGCTTCCGCGGCCTCTCCGCATTGCAGATGAGCTACTCCTTCCTGAAAGCATTCACGCGCTTTCGGCGTTATAGCGGGGGGCGCCGCACCTTGCGATGTGACGGGAAATTTCAAGATTTCAGGTAGTTGCGGTGCGGTATGGTTTGTCATTTCGTTCTCCCCCTTATTTGTCCAGCTTCATCTAGTCTCCCGTAGCCATGGATGGTTCCATGTCGGGTTCAGGCTTCAGCACGAACTCGGGATAGCAAAGCGCGCCCATTTCCGGAAGATCCAGGCCGGCGAGCTCATCCTTGGCATCAACTCGATGCCCGACGATGGCGTCGATAACCCAGCCGGTCACGTAGGAGAACGCAAATACAAAACCGACCAGTGTGCCGACTCCGATCAACTGTGCAATCAATTGTCCCGGGTCGCCATAGAACAGGCCGGTAACGTTGCCGTTTACGCCGTTCCAACTGCCGCCGTAATTGGAAGTGCCGTCCGCGAACAAACCGACGGAGATGACACCCCATAGGCCGTTCGCTCCGTGAACGGAAATTGCTCCGACAGGATCATCCACTTTGATCACGCGATCGAAGAATTCGACACTGAGGCAGACGAGTACGCCGGCCACCAGACCGATGATCGTTGCGCCGATGGTATTGACGAATCCGCTGGGAGCCGTGATGGCCACCAGACCCGCCAGCAGGCCATTGCCCGTCATGGAGGCGTCGGGTTTCCCATACCGTATCCACATGTACATAATGGCTCCGAACGACCCGGTGCAGCCGGCCAGCATGGTGTTCACGGCCACCGAACCGATTCGCAGGGCGCCATTACCGGAAGCGGCCAGAGTGCTTCCCGGATTGAACCCGAACCAGCCGAAAGCGAGGATGAAACAGCCGGTCAGCACGATCACAAGGTCATGTCCTGGAATCGCGTTGGGTTTTCCGCTACGCGTGTATTTGCCGATGCGCGGACCGATGATCATCCCGAGCGCGAGAGCAGTAATACCGCCGACCGAGTGGACGACGCCTGAACCCGCAAAGTCGGCGTAACCGTGTCCCAGCCCGTAGTTCGTACCCAATTGAGACAACCAGCCTCCACCCCATGCCCAATTCGCAAACAGCGGATATGTGAATGCGCCCATGAATATGGATGAAATGGCGAATGCGCCAAACTTCCAGCGTTCCGCACAGGTACCCGTCACAATGGTCAAAGCCGTGTCCATGAACACCATCTGGAACAGGAACATGACCATGACAGCGACGTCATATGCGCCGGCATGGCTGAGGAAGAACCCGTGCGTTCCAAACAAGCCCCAGGGCTTTCCGAATAGATTCATACTGAATTCGCCATTCATCCCGACTCCGCCGCCCAACGTGCTATACGGGCCGACGCCGCCCATCTGGATCGCAAATCCGCACACCCAGAATGCGAAGAGTCCGAAACCGTACACCATGAAATTCATCATCATCGTGTGATTGGCATTTTTCGCGCGGGTCAAACCGGTCTCCACGATAGCGAAGCCGGCTTGCATGAACATGACCAGGAATCCGGCGATCAGCGTCCATACGAAGTTGACCGCAATTCGATTCTGACCGACTTGATTGACGACGTCTGCGAGCGTCAATCCCTTTTTCATATCTGATGGAATAACATCGCTGACGGTTCCCGTTTTCACGCCGCCGGGGTCTCCCTTGGCCAGTTCATCGGCTGACGGAGGCGCCGCCGCTTTGACGTCCAGGGGCACGTCCATGGCAGGAGCGCCTGTTGCCGGAGCTGGAGTGGCGGCAGCTGGCGCGGGAGCCGATGGCGCGGCTGCAGGAGCCGGGGCCTGGGCGAATACCGTTAATCCGCACAGCAGCAGAATGGCCGCAGCCATGCATATGCCGTAATAACTTCTCTTCCAGAATTTCATCTCATGTCTCCTTGCCATGGCTTAACTTTTCTTCCAGATTGCTTCGGCCAGATGGGCTCTGTTCAAAACTCCAAGAATCCCAATAAGGCTGATCACGAGCCCGACCACGCATGCTCCAAACCGGGCGGCTGTTGATTGAGTCATTGAAAGCGCCACCACGGGGAGCAGCCATCCGGCAACCGCCAATAAAAGTCCGAGTAACTTCATAAATTTCTCCTTTATCCCGGGCTTATCCGAGATCTTTGATCTTGTAAAAACCGGCAGCCGAAACGATCAGCAGTACCAGCCCCACTACGGCCACCAGCATGCCGATGGCTCCCTTAGCAACCAGTCCTCCCGCCAGAGCGGTAAAACCGGTGAGCGTAGTCGCCAGATAAGTTCCCTGTTGTGAATTCGCAGCCATTCTCAATACCTCCTGAGTGGACGAGGAGCGCCTTGCACGGCGCGCCAATTTTTCGCCCGGAAAATAAAAAAAGCCCTCAACCCCGGCAAGAGATTGAAGACTTCGTAGTCGGAAAACTTCGTTGTTGAATTAAACGCGCACTTCGTTGTGACGCGTTACTAAGACGTTGGTATAAGGCTAATGAGATATTGATGTCAATACATTTTTGTTGTTACTGATCAACTTCGAAAGAAGACAAACGTTACAATTACAAATAGAGGAATCAGGATCAGACCGGAATACACCATATAGCCGCCGAATGACGGCATCTTGATGCCCTGCTCTTCGGCAATGCTTTTCACCATAAAGTTGGGCCCGTTTCCGATATAGGTATTCGCTCCCATGAAAACCGATCCACACGACACCGCAGCCAGCAACGTCCTCCCAAGACCGGACTGCAACATCAAACCCAGATTTTGCACGCTGGTTCCCAGCAGTCCCGAAGCCATTGCCGTGAACGTGAGGTATGTGGGCGCGTTGTCCAGAACGCTGGATAGAGTTCCCGACATCCAGAAATAGTGCCATGGCGCCCTCAAATCAAAAGCAGCAGCCCGCGCATTAAGAATCTCCAGCGCCGGTGCCATTGTTACGAAAATTCCTATAAATATTGCGGCCACTTCGATGATCGGTGAAAAGTGAAAGTGGTTTTCGCGATGGATCGACCGTGGCGTTGTGTACCAGGAAAGCCTGGCCATCGTGATCATCATCGCCTCCTGAATTCCCCTCGGCCAGCCGAAATGCCCGCTCAATACAGCCGCCACCATGACCCCAAGCAGATAGAGGAAATTGCGCGCCCCCTGGATTTGAAGAGGATGGCGGGCTTGAACGATCTCCGCCATGACGCGGTGCGTTTCGATTTCCTCCTTTGTAAAAACGAACTGATCGTAAATGTTGAACAGGATGAGCAGCCCCCCGACGACAAACGCCCACTGCGGAAGCAGGCGCAACGTAAACTGGAACGGCACACCCCGCAGGAATCCAAGGAACAGCGGAGGGTCACCGAGCGGTGTCAGGAGCCCGGCAGTATTACTCACGATGAATATGAAGAAGACGATAAGGTGCGCTCGATGCCGTCTCAGATGGTTCGCGCGAAGAAAAGGGCGGATCAATAACATCGACGCGCCGGTTGTTCCAATGAGGTTCGCGAAGAGCGCTCCGACCGCCAGGAAAATAGCATTCACCAACGGTGTTCCAGCGAATTCACCCTTGATGTAAATCCCTCCCGAAATGATGAAAAGCGAGGCCAACAGCGTCAGGAATGAAAAATAATCGAGAAGAGAGTGCAACAGCAATTGCGGATCCCGCTGCAAAATCAGGGCGAGTACAGGCACGGACATGGCGGCACTGACTATGGTTTTGTTCAGGTTGCTGTCCCACCACCGCGGAGCAACCATAGGAAGCACCGCAATCGAAATCAACATCAGCACAAATGGTGCGAGACTCCAGGTTGGAAAGCTCATAGCTGCCTGCGACGGCTCAGCCGCTTGACGGGCAGCGCCCAGAACGACGCCGGCATTGCCACAAATGGTCCCAACCAACACAAGACTTGAAACAATCCTTCGATTCATTCCCAAAAAGCTAGCCATGTACTTCTTTCGGCCTCCGGCAAAAGTGCCACAAAAACAAAAAGTCTTCGAGGCCGCCAAAACCCCGAAGACTTCAATGTCGTCGACACAACGCTGTGTCGGAGATCTTGTAACCCTTATGAAGTACTAAGGTCAACCGAAGATTCTATTTGTGGCTCTCAGGGATCGTCTCGTTTGATCCGGCCTTCGCGATCGCAGGAAAGGGTGCTGCAGATCCTGCCGGAATGAAGATGGCTCGGGTGCGAGCAGTGGAATTAGCCACAAAAAGCACAAAAGGCACATAAGTATCCAATGTATCCCTTATGTGCCTTTTGCATAACAAGGTCGTAAGCTTTAGTTTTTTGACAACGTTTTTAGCCGCAGATGACGCGGATGGGGGCGCATTCTAAACCGTCTTATTGCGCCCCATCTGCGGCATCCGCGTCATCTGCGGCTAAAACGTTTGGTTGCGGCATAGCCGGCTATGCTTCTTGTGGCTAACTCTCTTTGCAGTCCCCGCACAACCCGTAAATCTGCAGCCGGTGATCGAGCACTTTGAAGCCGAGCTGCTCCGACGCCTCATCCTGCAGCGTCTCGATTCCGGGATCATAGAACTCGATCGACTTCCCGCATTGCATGCAGATCATGTGGTCGTGGTGTTCGTGGTTGTAGAGGTGTTCGTAACGGGTGATCCCGTCTGCGAGATCGATCTCGCGCGCCAGGCCGCAATCCATGAGGATCTTCATCGTTCGATAAACCGTGGTATATCCCACACGCGGATCCTTGGCCCGTACGACCCGGTAGATGTCTTCAACGCTGCGGTGCCCTTCGTGGTCCAGGAACACGTCAAGGATGAGCTCGCGATGAGGAGTGAGCTTCAGCTTGCGTTCGTGCAGATATTCCATGAAGACCTGCAGCTCAGGAGAGAGGGCTTTCATGATCGGGCTTCTAGGGAGTGGGTTGGGTCGGAGGCAGCAGCTTGACGACGTCGTTATAGATCACGATGACGGTCAGCATCAACAGAAACACGAAGCTCGCCTGGACGATCCGTTCCTTCATACGCAGACTCAGATCGCGGCCCATCAGGGATTCGATCACGAGCAGCAGAATGACGCCGCCGTCCAGAATCGGAATCGGCAGGATGTTCAGAATGCCGAGATTCAGGCTGATCAGCGCCATGAAGGTGAACAGTGTTGCGAAACCGGCCTGATAGGCCTGTCCGGACACCGCGACAATGCCGACGGGTCCATCCAACTGCTTGAGCGAGGCCTCGCGGCGCAGCAGCCTTCCGATGACCTGGAAGATCAGGGCGGCATTTTCCTTATTGCTTTCGATCGATTTCTCGAAGGCCTGAACCGGATTCAGCTTCACATGAATGGACGGAAACTGAATTCCAATGCCGATCATTCTGCGGCCGTCCCGCATTTCGGGAGTGACCTGCAGTTCGACCTCAGCCGGTGCACTCTCAATCCGATGTGAATCCGCAGAAGAGGTGGAAGATGGAGCTACGACATCGGCACCAACGCTGTTTCCTCCAAACAGCCGCTTGACTCCGTTCCACAATGAAGCGAAGACTCCCTGCTTCGGCTGCTCTGTGGATGCTGATGATGGCGTGCCGCTGGAGCTCGAACTTCCACCACGCAGCACCGTAATCGGAAACGTCTTCTCCGCCATCTGCTGGATGGTTTGCTGAAGCGTACGGCCGCTGGTACGGAGATCCATCCCATTGACCCGGATAATTTCGTCACCCGATTTCACGCCGGCGCGGGATGCGGGTGAATTCGGCTGGACATCCTGCACGATGGTGCGGATCACGGGATACATCCCGACGTCGCCGGCTTCTTCGCGGCCCTTGCGGTCCGGTGTCACGGTGAACTGAAGCGTCTTGCCGTTCCGGTCGACGGTAATCGGAAGCGCACGTCCGGGGTTGACGAGTACCGTGTTCTGGACGTCCTGCCAGTCCGGCTTGCTCTTTCCGTCAAAGGAAACAATCGCGTCGCCCGGTTTGACTCCGGCTCTGTCCGCAGGGGACCCTGGATCGACAACATTCACGATCGCCTGACCGATCAGGAACTCCGGGACATCCGTGCCGTAAATGTACAGACCCGTAATCAGGCCGACAGCCAGAATGATGTTCATTGCGGGGCCGGCGGATGCCACCAGGAAACGCTGCCACTTCGGCTTGGAAAGAAACTCGTAGTCGAGGCCTTTCACCTCATCCATAGGAGTCTCGCCCGCCATCTTCACGTAACCACCAAGCGGAAACGCGCTGAGGCGGTAATCCGTATCTCCCTTGCGGAAACCGACCAGCCGGGGACCGAACCCTACCGAGAATGTTTCCACCTTGATTTTGAAGAATTTGGCGACGAGGAAATGGCCCAGTTCATGGATCACAATGATGATTCCAAGAACGATACCGGCGACGATGATGCTTGAAGCAGCGTTACCCAGCATTGCTTACCATTCTAGCATGGTGCACGCGGGGGACCTTTGCAATTACGTGATCATTCCCCGAGCGTGTTCGCGCGCCCAAGCATCTGCATCTAAGATGGATTCCAGCCGATCGGCCGGCTGAACGGTGTGAGCTTCGAGCGTCATCTCGATGACATTCGAAATCTCCGAAAATGGAATCTTCCGCTCCAGAAACGCGCCGACCGCGACTTCGTCGGCGGCATTCGCGACTGCAGGGGCTGTTCCGCCCATTTTTATGGCCTGGTAGGCCAGTCCGATGCACGGGAATTTCTGGTGATCCGGCGGCGCAAAATCCAGACGCGGCACCGTCGCCCAGTCGAGAAGTGCGACCGGAGCTTCCAGGCGTTCGGGATATGTGAGCGCATATTGAATCGGCGTGCGCATGTCGGCGGTACCGAGTTGCGCGACGACGGATCCGTCCACAAACTCGACCATGGAGTGAACGACAGACTGCGGATGAATGATGATATCGATCTTCTCGGGAGGGATATCGAACAGCCATCGCGCCTCGATGACTTCGAGTCCCTTGTTCATCAATGTCGCCGAATCGATCGTGATTCGCCTGCCCATTTGCCATGTCGGATGCTTCAGCGCCTGCTCGGGAGTCACTTTCGGAAACTGCTCTGCCGGAGTTTCCCGGAACGGGCCGCCCGAGGCGGTCAAAATCAGCCGCCGTACTTCGCCGTGCTGTCCGGAACGAAGGCACTGATCCACCGCGCTGTGTTCACTGTCGACGGGGATGATCTTCGTGCCGGTCTTTCTGGCAGTCGTACGGAGCAGTTCGCCGCCGATGACCATCGATTCCTTATTTGCCAGCGCAACGGTTTTCCCTGCAGCGACGGCGCTGTACGTCGGCCTCAATCCCGCTGCGCCGACCGCCGCCGAAACCACAATGTCGACGTCGGCCGCCGAAGTAATCTCACGGAGGCCGTCGTCACCCGTTACCACTTCGGGAATCGTAAATTTCAGGTCGCGGCAATGCCTGCAGAAATCGTCCACCCGGGCCTTATCGGAAATTGCGACGACCGTGGGATGAAAGGCCGCAGCCTGCTCGGCCAGCCGCGCCACGCCGGAATTGGCGGCAAGGGCAAACACGCTGAATCGTTCCGGCAGGTGTTCCACGACGCGGAGGGTATTCTGCCCGATCGAGCCCGTGGAACCGACGAGTGCGAGTTTTTTCATGCGTTCAACAACCAGTAGAAGATCGGTAGCGCGAAAAACAGGCTATCGAGACGGTCCAGTATGCCGCCATGGCCAGGGAGAATTGAAGAGGAATCCTTAACACCTGCACTGCGCTTCAGAACCGATTCGGCGAGATCCCCGATCTGTCCTGCCACCGCCGTCACGACCGATATGCCGGCGATCTCCAGCCACGGCTTTCCGAGCAGCCACGTCCCACCGGCCAACCCCGCGATAACACTTCCAATCAAGCCCGCGATCGCGCCCTCTACGGTCTTTTTCGGACTGACTCCCGGCGCCAGCAGATGCCGGCCGAGCGCTCGGCCGCCATAGTAGGCAGCGCTGTCGCCAACCCAGATAATCGCAAACAGAACAAGAATCCATTGGCGCGGAAGCAGAACCAGAAATCCGAGGGTCAGCGCGCAGTAAACGATGCTGCTGATGCCGGTGACAACTGCGCCGAAACCGCTTTCAACCGTTCCGCTGAAAACAGTGACCGTCATCAAGATGATTGCCGCGGCGGCAGTCGAGGCGGCGATCCACTCCGGCTGCCGCAGAAATGACATGACGACCAGAACCGGTATCAGCAGAAACCACTTCCCGGGCCGGCCGATTCCCTTCTTCAGGCCGAGTGAAAGAAACTCTTCCGCCGCAGCAGCCGCAACCAGGCCGACCACCGGAGCGAAAAGCCAATTGGAGGAGTAGATCGTTATGAGGATGACCAGGGGGATGGCTACAACGGCCGTCAGAATGCGTTGCATCAGCCGCCAAAGTCTGATGCGATTTCCAATAGAATCATCGGCTCCGCACGAGCTGGGGCTCCAAACCGCCGTAGCGCCGCTCCCGCTTCTGGAAGGCAAGGATGGCTTCGTAGAGATGTTTCTTATCAAAATCCGGCCACAGCGTTTCGGTGACCCAGATTTCGGCATAGGCAATCTGCCAGAGCAGAAAGTTGCTGATGCGCAGTTCCCCGCTGGTACGGATCAAAAGATCGGGATCGGGTTGATCCGCCGTGTAAAGGTACTTTGCGAACTGTTCTTCGGAGACTCCACCGTTGGCCGCCGCATCTCTTCCGCCGTTGCGGAGCAGACGGTTCACGGCATCCACGATCTCCGCGCGGCCGCCATAGTTCAAGGCGACGTTGAAGATCATGCCGGTGTTGTTCCGTGTATGGGCGGAAGCCTTTTCCACTTCGCGTTGCACGGATGGATCGAGCTCGTCGGTTCTTCCGATGGCGCGGAAACGGATGTTGTTGCGATGGATATTTTCGAGCTCCTTGTTCAGATATTCTTTGAGGAGCTGCATCAGCATGGAGACTTCACTGAAGGGCCGCTTCCAGTTCTCGACCGAGAATGCGTAGAGCGTCAGCACTGGTATGCCGAGATCCGCTGCTCCTTCGACCACTTGACGGACGGCAGTCACGCCGGCGCGGTGACCGGCAACACGCGGCAATCCGCGTCTCCGGGCCCAGCGCCCATTGCCATCCATGATGATCGCGATGTGGGATGGCAAGGCGCTCCGGTCGATCCGATCGAGGAAATCCATACCCCTCGATCTTAACACGCGGCTCAGTGAGGTTTGCAATACAAAGTTCTTCGCAGAAAGCTTAATATTCGACCGCGATCAGATGAAGACCGCGCGAAGGAAGCGAGGGGCCGGCAAGTCTGCGGTCGCGAGCGTCGAAAATCCCGGGCAGCTTGCCGGGGTCCAGCCTTCCCTTGCCGATTTCGAGCAGTGTTCCGGCTATGGTTCGCACCATGTATTGCAGGAAGCCGTTCCCCCGGATGCGGAACACCCAGGTCGTTTCCGAGCGATCCCAACAGGCCTCGAAAATCGTTCGAGTGCGGTCCTCGACCTCGGTTGAGGTAGCGCAGAATGACGTGAAATCATGGGGCCCGAGAAAATAGGCGGAGCCGCGGTCGATCAAGTCTTCGTCCAGGGGGTAGCGGAACGGATAGACGTATCGCAAATGAAAGGGACTGACAACGGCAGGCCGCCAGATGTGGTACTCATAGGTTTTGGCTTTCGCCGAATGGCGCGCGTGGAATTCCGGCGCGACCTCTTCCACCGACAGCACGCGAATTTCCTCCGGCAGCAAAGCGTTTGCGCCTCGCAGGACGGCGTCCGTGTCCATGTTCCGGATCGTTTCGAGGTTCGCCACCTGCCCCTGGGCATGAACGCCGGCGTCCGTGCGGCCGGATCCTGTAACGCTGACCTCGTGATTGAAGAGCTTCTGCAATGCTGTCTGCAGTTCGCCTTGAATCGTCCGGATCTGCGGCTGGAGCTGCCAGCCATGGAAGCCGGTTCCGTCGTATGCCAGGGTCAGCTTGAGATTTCGCATTCGAATCGGTTATAGCATGAGCGGACATGATCTCAGGCGTCATCATCACATTCAACGAGGAGGGCAGGATCGGAGAAGCGATCGCCAGCCTGTCGTGCTGCGATGAAGTGATCGTCGTGGATTCGGGCAGCAGCGACCGGACGCGCGCGATCGCCGGATCGCGGGGCGCGCGCGTGATCGAGCACGTCTGGGAAGGCTATTCGAAACAGAAGAATTTCGCGGCGGCGCAGGCGTCCAACGATTGGATTTTGAGCCTCGACGCGGACGAAAGGCTCAGCGCCGAACTGGCCACCGAAATTGCCGGGTGGGAAAAATCCAGCCGGTCCGCCACGGACCATGCCTATTCGATGCCCCGGCGCGCGTTTTATCTCGGCAAATGGATCCATCATTCAGGATGGTATCCCGACCGCAAGATCCGTCTGTATGACCGCCGCCACTGCCGCTGGACGGGAGATTTTGTCCATGAAGCAATGTCCGTGGACGGCTCCATCGGCCGGCTGAATGGCGACCTGTTTCATTTCCCCTATCGCGATTGGAACGATCACCAAAACCGAATCGAACGCTACACCGATCTTGCGGCGAAGGCCGCGCGGTCGACCGGGCGCCATGGGAATGTCTTGAAGCTGGCGATTGCCCCGCCTCTCGCATTCTTTCGAAGTTTCGTTCTACGGGCGGGATTTCTGGACGGCTGGCGAGGCGCAGCGATCAGTTACATGGCCGCCCGCTATGTTTTCAAGAAAGAGTTCCGTATACTGCGCTAGCGTGGATCTGATTTTTGCATGCATCTTCGGCCTGGTGATCGGCAGTTTTCTCAACGTCGTCATTCTCCGGCTTCCGCAAGGCATCTCTATCAGCGTTCCCAGATCGCACTGCCCGCAGTGCAAGAAACAGATTTCCTGGTACGACAACATTCCGGTTCTCAGCTACCTGATCCTGGGCGGCCGCTGCCGCCGGTGTAAAAGGAAATTTTCAGCGCGGTATCCCTTTATCGAGGCGATAACCGGCGTCGTGAGCCTCCTGCTCTGTCTGAAGTACGGACTCACGATCGAGTGGGGGATCTTCCTGGTTTTTTCATCCGCTTTGATCGTCCTGGCTTTCATCGACCTCGATCACCGTATTCTGCCCGACGTCATCACGCTCAATGGAATCTGGCTGGGCATCCTGATCAGCGTTTATCTTGCCGAGCCGAGCCCGTTGATTTCCCGGTTGTCCCTTGCGGCGGGCTTTGAACTTACAAATCCACGTGTGATTGCTTTTTCGGCCAGCGTCCTCGGAATCATTGTCGGCGGCGGCCTGCTGTGGGGCGTCGCCGAAGCGTATCTGCGGCTGCGCGGCATCGAAGGGATGGGCTTCGGCGACGTTAAAATGATGGCGATGGTCGGCGCCTTCCTCGGCGCGCCGCTGGCATTATTGACGATCATGTTCGGATCGCTGCTCGGTTCCATAGTCGGCCTGATTTTCATCAGAATGACCAAAAGAACCCGCGAATACGAACTCCCTTTCGGGACTTTCCTCAGCTTCGCCGGCATCGTGGCGGTCCTCTATGGGGAAGATCTGATGCGCTGGTACATCGAAAACCTGTTCCGGCCGGTCACATAGCTCCGTGGATATTCTTCTCAGCGAACACGTCACGTCTAAAATGCCCAGCGGCATCATTGTGGTGGACCGTGAGGGCACCATTGTCGGACACAATCCCGCCAGCGACAGGATCTTCGAAGGAACCTTGAAGCGCAATTCGCGGCTGCGCGACCTGGTTCGCGAATCGCAGGTGCTGCAAGAGCTTCTGAACCGGTGTTTGCATTCCGGAGAAATCTTTACACGCGTCGAATTCAACGCGCCGATCCGGCCCGAAGGGGATAAACGCATCGGAATCAATCTGTCGCCCATCACCAGCGACCAGGGCGAAATTCAAGGCGCAATTTGTCTGCTTTCCGACCTGACCGAGATCGTCGAACTGCACAACCGGATCAAGTTGAAGGAAAACTTCGCAGCGCTGGGCGAAATGTCCGCCGGCATCGCGCATGAGTTCAAGAATTCGATCGCAACGATTGTCGGTTATGCCCAGATGTCGGTTTCAGAAACGGACATCAACACCCTCCAGAGCTATGCCCGTGAGATCCATAAAGAGTCGCAGGCCCTCTCACACATGGTGACCGACTTCCTGAATTTCGCCCGCCCTGTGCTGACATCGATCAACGAAGTCGATCTGGGGGAACTCCTGGAAAACACCATCGCCGATCTGAAGAACCTCCGGCCGGGAACCTACAAGGTTCAGTTCAAGAGATCGGGCAGCGCGATGGCGCCGTGCGACGCGACGCTGGTGCGCCAGTCGTTTCTTAATCTCTTGATCAATGCCGTCGAAGCGCTGGGACCCGC
>DASXLG010000081.1 GCA_036496425.1 Terriglobia bacterium
CGGGTTTCCTCTTCGACCTCCGATGTCGTCAATGCGGCACAGTCCAGAAATATCAGTTATCTGCCGGACGCGCTGCCCGACGTGACGAATCCGTTCCCGGAACCGGTCAATGTAGGAGCCCCGATCGGGCCGGACACCGTCGATTCCTATACGCCGAAACGAGCGAACCTGATCACGTCCTCCCACTTCTACACGTTTACGACTTCAGGCGGGGCCACGACGGTTCGCATGGATATCACCGGCCTCGGCCGCGTAAAAAACCCAAACGCGAACGACCTGGACCTCTTTTTGTACAACGGCAATGGACAGTTGATTGATGTTTCCGACAGCGGCGGGAATGGGCAGCCCGAACGAATCGCCGGCCGGCTCGCAGCGGGGACATATTTCATTGAAGTCCGCAGCTATTACACCAACGGCGATACCGGCGTGGTTGTGTACAACTCCGGCGATTATACGTTGAGCATTTCCGTCCAATAGGCCTACAATAGCTTCAGTACAAACCCAATAACTGTATCCACTCTACGGAGGTTCACATGAACGGGACCTTTACGAGTCTCGTCGCGGTGGAAGTCGTTTTAACCACCGCGGCGATTCTGATGGTTGTTTATCGTGGCGCTCTCGACATGAAAGAAGAGGACCATATCATCCTCGACAATGCCGAAGCTCATCTGGCGCGGGAACAGGCTACGGTCCGGCGGAAGGTTACGGTGCTGAGCCGCTACCTCAAGGTGGTGGGCATCGCCTGGGCGGTCCTGCTCGTCACCATTGTCGGCGTCTGGATCGGCCAGGGACTTGGCATGATTTAGTAACCTATTGGAGGTTGCATCATTGGAGGTTTCTGCATTTCTCAATTTGAAATGGAGCAACCTCTAATGATGCAACCTCCAATAGTATTATTCCTTACAACGCGTAGCGGTTCGTGTCGGTCAGGAATTCCGCGATCCGTTGTCTGGCTTTCACCGTGTTGACCGGTGTCCACCGCAGCAACCGGCGAAGCGCGGCGAGTTGTGTGCGCAGAGTGTCGCCCTCGGCAACGGCCGCTAAAGCTTGTCTGGCCGAGAATTCGATCCGGCTCATCGCGTCGTTGATGAAGGTCCGCACCACATCCATGTGGGGATCGCTGGAGCTTTTCTTCTCCAGACGGTGAATCGCGGTATCCATTGCAAAGATGTCCATCACGATATTGCTGATGTGCATCAGGACTTCCTGTTCTTCCCGGATGGTTTCGCCGAATTTCTGAGTCGCGGCGCCCGCGGTAAATAGAAGTGCCTTCTTCGCCTGCGCGATTGCCGCAATCTCCGCGCCGAGTGGGCCGGAAGCATCCGGCGGCATCGACACGGACATCACCTCGTCGACCACTGCACGAGCGGCAGCGTACAGGGGTAATTTCCCGGCGGCGGCCCGCTTCAGGAGCATGCCCGGAATGAGAAGCCGGTTGATTTCGTTGGTTCCTTCAAAAATACGGTTCACGCGCGAATCGCGGTAATAACGCTCGATCGGATATTCGGCGCTGTAGCCGTAGCCGCCGTAGATCTGCACCGCCTCATCAACAACGAAGTCCAGAACTTCGCTGCAGAATACTTTCAGGATGGAGCATTCGATGGCATATTCTTCGATGGCCTTCAAGACCTGCGACGCATTGTCGGCGTCCACGCTTTCGAGGCTTCGATCCATTAACCCTGCCGTTCGATAAACCATGCCCTCGGCCACCCAGATCCGGATCGCCATCTCCGCCAGCTTGTGCTTGATGGCGCCGAAACTGGCAATGGGTTTCCCGAATGCGATGCGCTGCTTTGCATATTGAATGGAGTCATTCAGCGCGGTCTTAGCGCCGCCGACCGCGCCCGAAGCCAGCTTTGCGCGGCCAAAGTTCAATATGTTGAAAGCCACGTGGTGGCCTTTCCCGATTTCGCCGACGACGTTGCCGGCCGGCACTTTAGCGTTATTCAGGATCAGGGGCCGCGTTGAGGAGCCACGAAGTCCCATCTTGTTCTCTTCGGCGCCGGTGGAAACGCCGGGATAATCCTTCTCCACGATGAAACAGCTGAATTGTTTGCCGTCAACCTGAGCGAATGTTATGAACATGTCGGCAAATGCCGAGTTCGTAATCCACATCTTCTCGCCGTTGAGAACCCAGTGTGTGCCGTCCGCGCGGCGCACGGCATTTGTCTTCGCAGACAGCGCGTCGGAACCGCTGCTGGATTCGGACAACGCATAGGCGGAGATTTTTTCGGCCTTGCAGAGGAGGGGCAGATATTTGCGCTTCTGCTCTTCGGTGCCGAAGTAGACGATCGGCAGGGTTCCGATACCGCAATGCCCGCCATATGAAACGGCGAATGACGCGACTCGTGCGAGTTTTTCGGCAACGATCATGGACGAAACCTTGTCCAGGTTTTCACCCCCGAACTTTTCCGGCACTTCGATGCCGAGCAATCCCAGTTCGCCGCATCGCTTGAGGAGCCCGACGGTTACGTCCCACTCCTTGTGCTCGATCTTTTCAACCTGGGGGAGAACCTCGTCTTCGACGAACTGTTCCGTCATGTCGCGGATCATCGTCTGCTCTTCGGAGAAGTCTTCAGGCGTGAAAATGTCTTCAGGGGTGGATTCCTCAATCAGGAAACTGCCGCCGCGTTTCAGTTCAACAAGTTCTTTCGTCATTTCGTGTCCTCTTCCGGCATGCGTTCGAATATTCCTGCAGCTCCCATGCCGCCTCCCACGCACATCGTAACCATTCCGTAGCGCGCTTTGCGTCGTTGCATCTCGTGAAGCAAAGTTGCGGTCAGCTTCGAACCCGTGCAGCCCAGCGGGTGGCCGAGCGCGATAGCGCCGCCGTTCACATTCACTTTAGACGGATCCATGCCCAATTCGCGAATCACAGCAAGGGATTGCACTGCAAAAGCTTCGTTCAATTCGATGAGATCCATTTCGCTCAGCTTCAAGCCGGCTTGCCGGAGGGCTTTCGGAATGGCTTCGACCGGGCCGATGCCCATAACATCCGGCGGCACGCCCGCAGTTGCATACGCCACAAAACGCGCCAGCGGTTTCAAACCCAGGGCGCGGGCCGTCTCTTCGGACATCACGACAACAGCCGCGGCGCCATCGCTGGTTTGCGAGGCATTGCCTGCGGTCACGCTGCCTTCGGCCTTGAAAGCGGCTTTTAACTTTCGCAGCGCCTCGATGGAGGTATCGCGGCGCGGCCCTTCGTCGGTATCGAATAGGAATTCGTGGACGGTTCGCTTCCCGCGCTGCACCGTGATGTCGCGCACCGGCAGCGGAACGATCTCACTCTTGAACTTCCCGGCATCGATCGCCGCAATCGCCTTCCGGTGGCTCTGAAGCGCAAACACGTCCTGGTCTTCGCGGCTGATCCGATACTCTTCCGCGAGGTTCTCCGCGGTCAGGCCCATGCTTAAGTAGGTATCCGGATTTGTTTCGATCAGAGTGGGGTTGGGCGAGATCTTATTGCCGCCCATCGGAATCAGGCTCATGGATTCCATGCCGCCGGCGAGAATACAATGGGCGTTGCCCGAGGCAATCCGGTCTGCCGCAAACGCGATGGCCTGCAGACCGGATGAGCAAAACCGGTTCAACGTCATCGCCGGAACAGAATAGGGGATTCCGGCGCGAAACGCCGCCACCCTTGCGACGTTCATGCCTTGTTCGGCTTCGGGCATTGCGCATCCTATGTAGATATCGTCGAGATCTTCCGCTCGGAGCCCGTGAACGCGATCGATTGCCGCTCGAATGGCGACAGCCGCCATATCATCCGGCCGCGTCGCCGATAACTTTCCTTTCGGCGCTTTGCCTACGGCAGTTCGAACCGCGGAAACAATTACTGCTGCACTCATACAATCAATTCCTCAGAACCTTGCCCTTCTTGAGCAGGTGTTCCATCCGGGCGAGCGTTTTCTGCTCGCCGCACAGCGACTTGAACGCTTCGCGTTCGAGATCGAGAAAATATTGCTCCGGCGCGGTGGACGGGCGCGTGGCATCGCCGCCACAAATCACGAAAGCGAGTTTGCCCGCAATTTGGGCTTCGTAATCGGTGATGTGACCGGCGCGCCGCATCAGGTAAATGCCGAGCTTGATTTCGGCTCCGAGGGACTGCCCGAAAACCGGCAATTCCTCAGGAACCGGAGGGCGATAGCCGGTTGCAGCAAGTTCCACGGCGACAGCTTTGGCATCGTGAATGAGGAGGTCGGAATTCATGGTAATGCCGTCCTCGGGGCGTAAATAGAGAAGCTGCCGTGCGTGCTCCGCGCTGCCGGAGACTTTGGCGAGACCGATGTTCTGGAAAACTTCACGAACTTTTGGAGCGCCGCCGGGCGCTGCACGCCGAAGCATTTCTGTGGTGCCTCCTCCCGCCGGAATCAGGCCGGCTCCAACCTCCACGAGTCCGATGTAGGTTTCCGCTGCCGCCTGAGCGCGCGCTCCCGACATTGCGATCTCGCATCCGCCGCCCAGCGTTAATGCAAACGGCGCCGTCACCACCGGCTTCGCGTTGTAGCGGATGGCCTGAGTTGCGCGCTGAAAGAGCCGCACCATGTGGTCGATCTCGTCCCAATTGCCTTCGACGGCTTCCATCATCAAAAGCATCAGATTCGCGCCGGCCGAGAAGTTTTGACCTTGATTCGCAATAACCAGGCCCTCGAAATTCGCATTCACTTCTTCAAGAGACGTGAACAGCAGGGAAATGATGTCGTTCCCGATCGTGTTCATTTTCGAATGAAACTCGAGGCAGGCGATTCCATCGCCGAGATCTCGAAGGGATGCGCCGGCATTCTGCCGGATGATGCGCTGATTCCTGACCCAGGATGGCGCTGGCGCCGGTTCTCCTTTGAGCGCCCGTGCCAGCTCGAAGGGACCCATTTCCCAGGAAAATCCCCACCTCATCGCGCGGTCGACGGCGCCGGGATCGTCCGATATTTCCGGAATCCGCGAGGCAGCATAGTCCGAGATCGACGTCAGCAGCTCGGAGACAAACCCGGCCGCCCGATCGCGGCTTTTGAAAAGAGCCTGCAGCCGGTCCGGCAAAGACTCGATGCCCGAGACAGCGTCCAGGGAAGGGAACGCGGTCCGCTTTTGCGGACGGTATTCCATCGTGGCGAGGTCCAGCACAAGGATCTCGCCGCCTTCCTTTTTATAAAAGCCGCGCTTTGTCTTTGCTCCGAGCATTTGCCGTTGGGCCATCAAGCGCATGAATTCGGGAATCCGGAAGATATCGCGCGCCGGATCAGCGGGAGCGCTTTCGTAAATGTTGTCGGCGGCGTGGATGAAGATGTCCAGGCCCACCATATCGATTGTCCGGAAGGTGGCGGTCTTGGCCCGTCCAATGAGCGCTCCCGTCAGGCGGTCGACCTCTTCGATCGTGAATCCGCAACTCTGCATGAGTTGGATCGTCTTCAGGGCGGCAAATAACCCGATTCGATTGGCAATGAAGTTGGGCGTGTCTTGCGCGTGAACGACGCCTTTGCCGAGCACATTCTCTGCGAACTTCTCGAACTCCGCCAACGCCGTTCGATCGGTGTTCGCCGTTGGAATGATCTCCAGCAGCTTCATATATCGGGGCGGATTGAAGAAGTGGGTTCCAAACCAATAGTGTTTGAAATCCTCGCTGCGGCCGTCCGAGAGTCCCGCCACCGAAAGCCCCGAGGTATTTGTGGTCACAAAAGCGCCTGGCCGCCGCGCCGCATCCACCTTTTCAAGAAGCTGTTTCTTGATTTCCGGATTTTCCGCGACCGCCTCGATGACCCAATCCGATTCCTTGATTCGAGCCAGATCCTTATCGAAGCTACCCACCTGGATTCGCTGAACGTGTTCGGGAACGAAGAGGGCGGGAGGAGCACTTCTTTGCAGATTCTTCAGCGCCGCATGCACCTGTTCTTCGGTAAGATCCAGCAGCAGGACGCCAAGTCCGGCGTTTGCAGCGTGCGCTGCAATCTGTGCGCCCATCGTACCTGCCCCAAGAACTGCGACGCTCCTAATCATCGGGCTCCTTCTATCTGAATACCGCGGAGGCGCTGCAGGCGCAAGAGGATGAGATTCGGCTAGTCTGAAACGTCGCTCTTCACGATCTTATCCCTTTCCTTTGATCTTGAACCGCTTATATATGTAGTCGCGGGCTTCAGCCCGCGTCCTTCCCCTATTGGAGACCAACGCGGGCTGAAGCCCACGACTACATGGAATTCGAATGATTGTCAGTTGGTTATGGTGTTTGCGGGCAAAACTTGAACGGTCGTGTACGACCAGTCGACCGCGTTCCAGGTGCCGGTAGAGCCGAATAACTGCCCGCACATTCCGACGGTATAAGTACCCGCCGGGAGTCCCGTTATCAGGTCCGTGAGAGGGTATGGTTGGAGCGAGGGTGGGGCCGAAACAGCCGGGCTGGCCGAAACAGTGATCCAGTCCGAATCGTGGGCTGGGGTAAGGGTGCCGCCGGAGAATTGATAGCAGATCCACAGCCGCAGGCCCGTTGCAGTCGATGTGCCGGAGGTCCCCAGCGTCGCCTGAGACGACACAAGGACCGGCTGTCCAATGCCGACGTTGACCGTAATCGTCGTCGCCAGGAATTGCAGCGTCGGTGTGGGCATGCTCGATGGGCCTCGACGGGTTCCAACTCCCATGATCGAGGCGGGCCCCGCCGGGCCAGCGGGTCCCGCCGGGCCAGCGGGTCCAGCCGGTCCCGCCGGTCCCTGCCCGCCGGGAGTGCCGGGAGCACCGGCGGTTCCTGTATCGCCTTTATCGCCCTTGGGACCGATCGCACCGACGGCGACGTCGAAATACGCCGTCCGTCCTGCGAGCGTGCCGCAGGAAACGACAAGGTAGTAGGTCCCCGGGGTGAGGACCGGCTTCGATACGGTCAGTAGCATTGGCGTGCTGCTGACCACCGGTAGAGTCTGGCCGCTCAGTGTCACCGTCGGCGCAGCGCAGAAGTTCGTCCCGGCGATGTTGAAAGTCCCTTGGTTGTCATCGGGGACAACCGATTGGATGGTCACTGATGTTTGGGCGAAAACGGTTTGAGAAACCACGAGGATAAAGACGACCACAGCAAGCGAGCGTGCATAACGAGCAATCATTTACACTCCTTTTCGCGTGGCACCGCCACGCATCAGATAGTGCCCGCTGCGGACGCGGCGAGCAATCAACGCCAGGATACCGACACCCAGCAACACCGCGCTGCCGGGTTCGGGCACGGTCGTGGACGAATTCACGTTGAACTGCGCATCGTCCATTAACCAGGACAAACCATCCACGCCGAATGTGGTAGACATGTCGGCCGCGGGGCCGTCACCGGATCCAAACATGAGATCGGTGAGGCCCGTCCAGTCGAAAACGCTATCCACATACTGCTTCGGATCGAGATCGAACGCCGTCACATATGTCGGGTCCATGCTGTCGCCCGGCCGGTACCCAATGAGCTCCAGCGATTCTGCGCTATAAGGCGCGAATCCATTCGCATAGGCGAAACTCGAGAACGACGCTCCCAGGAAATCGAACGTACCGCTGCTGATGCTGACGTCGATCAAACCTCCTCCGACATCCGAACTGTTCGTCGCCGCATATTGCCCCGACGGGGAGCTATACGTGTTGCCTTGCGTGCCTGTGTAATCCGCATTGCATTCCAAAAGGAAGCCGGACGACCAGTTCAGTCCGCCATAGGGCGTTGGCAAACCACTATTGCAGGTTGGCATCGAGACAATGTCGTCAAACGTGAGCGTTTCCGCCCGTAACGGCAGGACTAAAAAAACCGACAGGATTACCGCGGTCGACACTCGCCGCATACATTTCTTCCAGAAGATTGGTCCACCCGCCGATCGACACTTCACGGGAAAACAGCTCAGAGGTTCGTCTGTGGATAACATCGTATTGAGGCTCCCATTTTCTTGCAAAATAAGAAGGGCCGTACAATTAAGCAAGCAAGGAACCAAAGCTAACAACTTGAATACATGACGAATCAGGCCCAATTATGGGTTGCTCTTTTGTAAAGTTATCCGACACCGATGATTGCGAAATCGCAGAGAAGGACCTACAACGTCAGTATTTTATGGACTTTCAAGGCGATCAGCCAAACCTGCGCTGACTGTCGAAAGATTTTACGGTTGCGTTAGTGTGGTCTCCGAGCTCGAATTGTTCCGTTAGCTGGATATTCTCCATCATGCCGATAATCTGTTCTTTCGAATGATCATAAACAGATGTGAGTATCCATCCGCTCCGATTAAGCAGGCCCTTCAGATCCGAAACGTGAATATTAACTGCCTTAAGACTAACGCTGTTATCCCTCTCGTTGATCTTGAACTCCAGCTTGTCGCCAGATTTCACCTTTAGAAGCTCCCGTACTTCGCGAGGTATTGTGGTTTGTCCCTTGCTGGTCAGAGTGGCAGTCGGCATAAGCGATCTTCTCCTTACACGGTACCATATGTAAGGAATTGACGATTACAGAGACCACGGATTTCAAAGTTTCGCTATTGCAGGCCCGCGAGTTCCGTTGCAAAGATCATGGCAAACGCGCCGGCGCGAGCGTCACGGTCGAGAATTGCGGCACGGCGCAGATAGTCCTTGAAGGTCAGGCCCCGCGTGCCGGTGCTTTCAGCTACATCCAATACACGGCCGTCCGATGCGGTGCGCGCAAGAATGGCCTGCCATGCGTTATCGACGAGCGGTTGATAGACCTTTGGGTCGAGCCAACCGTTGCGGATTCCCCGAAGCATGGCTGTGGCGATCATCGCGGTTCCTGAATACTCGGGATATGCGCCCGGATAGTCGACGACCTCGCGCCACATTCCGTTTTCATCCTGAAACCGCGAGAGCGCTTTCATGTGGTCCTGAAAGGTTTTTACCATCCAACTATAGTCAGGATGGTCCTTTGGAAAATCCGAAAGCGTCAAGGCGAGGCCGAGCGCCGGGAATCCGTTCCCACGTCCCCAGGCCGCGTCCGTCGAAGCTTGATGCCGGTAGAGACCGTCGGGTCTGAGGACGATCTTTTGCATGTAACGCAAATGACGCGCCGCCATATCGAAGTACTTGCGCTCACCGGTGAGTGCGCCGGCCTTCGCTAGGATCGGGATATCCATGAAAACGGAATCGCTCCAACCCCCGTTTAGCGGCATGAATTCCTTTAAGCCGCCTGTTTCGGTGAATCCGCTGTTCGCTGCGCGCGTCACCAGTTTTGCGGCTCGCTCGTCGCGCGTCCGTTTGGCAAGTTCGAAGAAGAACATATGTGCGGCAAGCGAACTTTGAGATGGCGCGGCGAAGCTGTCTTTCGAACCACTCAGGTACGGTTCGGCAAGGGCGGCAACGTCTGCCGTTTGTCCGAGACGCAGCCGGCCGATCAGAGCCATCGCCTGAATGTACGTCGGCTGATTGAAGTCGCGGCCATAGACCTTTGCGAGTTCCGCGGCGAAAACCTGAGGTGAACGGCTGCGCCGGCGGTCGATCTCCAGATGCGCTTCCGATGGTGCAAGTTTATCTGGAATAGTCTTCAACAAACCTGCGCGAGGCATCACCAGTTGAGCGGGAATGCGTCCGACAAAGGCCACCGCATTCTGCGAAAGCGCATCTGCAAGTCCGGAATCCGATGATCCCTCAATAATCACAAGATCCGGAGCATGAATTCCAATCCAACGCCAGATCACATGTGAATCCGCGTTTTCCTTATACGCATTTCCCGTTGGCGGAAACTGAAGCGGGCGTCCTTCGGGATTCGCCAGAGGCAGGGCAATGAGCCGAAAGGGCCGGCGCGCCTGGGGAATGGCGTCGAATGCCTCCGCTTCCCGGGTCACGATATCCACCCCGGTTTCTTTGCCTTGAAGACCACTCAACAACAATACGGTTGGCGCAGAAGGCGACGGCCCGGATATCACGATGGCCTCGATGCGCTCGTCATTCGACGTCAGTCCGATAGTCCAGCGGTCCGCCCCGAACGCTGCAGATGCGGTGAACAACGCGAAAGCAGCCGTGAGTATTCGCACGTTCCAAGTCCAGTTCATAGTCGGCTCTCCTGTCGAGCGACATTATATCTTCTGTAGGGGAGGTCTCTTTTATGCAACCAGGTCGTAAGTTTTAGTTGTTTGACAAGGTTTTTAGCCGCAGATGACGCGGATGACGCAGATGGGGCGCAAAAACGAACTTTGGAGGCGCCCCATCTGCGTCATCCGCGTCATCTGCGGCTAAAACTCTTCAGTTGAATCTCATCCGTTTGCGATGAAGGAACGGCCTGGCGTTGGCGCCGGAATACGTCGCAACGATGTGGCCGTCACCGATGAGTTGATACTTGTAAATCAGCAGGCCCTCGACACCGACCGGTCCACGGGCGTGGGTTTTATTGGTGCTGACGCCAACCTCGGCTCCAAAGCCATAGCGAAAGCCATCGGCAAAACGCGTGGAAGCGTTCCAGTAGACGCCGGCCGAATCCACTTCATTGAGAAAACGCCGGGCGTTTTCCGCATTCTCGGTGACGATCGTTTCCGTATGGGCAGAGCCGTATTTGTGGATATGGTTGATGGCATCGTCAAGGCTGTCCACGACCTTGACGTTCATGATGAGATCGAGATATTCGGATCCGTATCCGGAATCCCGCAATTCCACGCCCGCGCTTCGCAGCGCCTGCAAAACCTTCTCGCGTCCGGCGAATTGCGAGTGAACAATCAGTGTCTCCGCGGCATTGCAAACCGCTGGATATTGAGCTTTGGAGTCCACGGCAATGCGAATTGCTTTCTCCGGATCCGCAAACTCATCGATATAGACATGGCAAATGCCATCGGCGTGACCGAGGACCGGAATCTTCGTGCTCTGCTGGATGCTTCGCACCATCTCGTTGGAGCCGCGGGGAATCACGAGATTGATCAGATCGTCCATCTTCAGCAGTTCAGCGACCTCGTCGCGCGTCGCGAGTAACTGGACGGCGTCTTCCACACCGTGCTTCGCGAGGACTCCCCGGATTGTTGCGCCGATGGCCGCATTCGTGTGGACCGCTTCCCGGCCGCCTTTCAGGAGAACGGCGTTGCCGGAACGAATGGCCAGAGAGGCAATTTGCGGCCCGGCATCGGGACGCGACTCATAGATCATCGCCAGGACACCGATTGGCGCCTGAACCTTCTTGAGGATCAGGCCTTCGTCGAGTTCGGTCTCTTCGATGACACGGCCAACAGGATCGTCCATGCCGGCGATCTGTTCGATTCCCTGGATAACGCCGCGAAGCTTCGCTTCGTCAAAAACCAGCCGCTTGTAGAGCGGTTCCGCGATGTTCTTTGCCTTCGCCGCATCGAGGTCCTTTTTGTTCGCGTCAAAGATCCCGGCCGATTCGGCGCGCAAAGCCGCTGCGATTTCACGAAGAATCGTTGTCCGGTCCACGCCGGTGGATAGCTTGAGAAACGCCTTGCGGGCCTTCTCGGCCAGTTGTCGTATTTCGTTCATCGTTGATCCGTCAAAAAGGCCATGTTATTACGCGTGATGAATGCATCGTAATTCTTTGAAGTTGCAAGGCGAGCGATGTCGTCCGAGTGTTTTCCGATCAGCTTCGATGCATCCGCGCTCGAGTAGTTCACAATGCCGCGCGCGATCTCCTGGCCGCCGGGCCCGATGATCGCGACGACGTCTCCGTGTTCGAATTCCTTTTCGATGCGTGTGACGCCCGCATACAGCAGGCTTGCGTTCTTCCGCGTGATCGCGTCCATCGCCCCCTCGTTGATATGGATGCGCCCTGAGACTGACGATGCGAATGCAATCCAGCGGCGCTTTTCGGAGAGCGACGCCGCTTTGCCCACAAACAGAGTGCCTTCGCCCTCGCCGTTCAATACCCGGCCGAGTATCCCTGTTTTCAAGCCATTCGCGATGATCGCCATTCCCCCTGAGTTGATCGCGATGCGCGCGGCCTCAAGTTTCGTCGCCATGCCGCCGCGGCCCCGGGTGGACTTGCGGCCTGCAAGGGCCTCGATATCCGGCGTGATCTCCTGAACTTCAGGAATGAACTCCGCCTGCGGATTCTCGCGTGGATTGTCGGTAAACAGGCCGTCGACATCCGAGAGCAGAATCAGGACAGTTGCTTCGAGCTTGCTCATCACAAGTGCGCTGAGTTTGTCGTTATCACCGAAACTGCGGCTGCGATCCGTCAGTTCGAGTTCCGTCGTGGAGACGGTGTCGTTCTCGTTGATGATCGGAATGACGCCCATGTCCAGCAGCGTGGTCAACGTGTGTCTCAGATTGAGATAGCGCTGGCGGCTCGAGAAGTCCTCCTCCGTCAGGAGAACTTGTGCCGCCGTCAGTTCGTACTTCTCGAAGCCCTGCTCATAAAGATTCATCAGCCGGCTCTGACCGATCGCGGCGAGTGCCTGTTTCTGCGCCAGAGAGGCATTGGCCGATTTGATTTTGAGCGCGTCCGCGCCAAGCGCAACGGCGCCTGACGAAACGACAATAATCTGCCGGCCTGCCACGCGAGCCGCGGCAATGTCTTCGATAAACGAGAAGATGCGTCCCAGCGCAATCGCGCCGCTTTCATTGAAAAACAAGTTCGAGCCAAGCTTCACCACAATGCGCCTGGCATCGGCCACACGAGTGCGCATAAACAGCTTATTTTAGTTCATGAGGGCGCGAATCCGCTTGAGCTCCTTGACGCGATTCTCGATTTCTTCGCGGTCCTGGGCCTGGGGAGAGTGCTGGAGGTAGTGCTCCAGATCGCGTCCCGCTCCTTCAAACTGTCGAAGCTGCAGGCGGAGAAGGCCGCGGTCCCGGAATTGAACGAGGTCTTCGGAGTCGACCATGAGCATCATGTCGACCATGGAAAGGCATTTGTCGATGGCGTGCCCCTTCAGGTAAATGTCCTTCAGGTTATTGAGCATCCGCCACAGAATCTGCCGGGAGGTCACCCGCGCGAGCAGGCGGTCGCTGAACTCCAGCGCATCGCCGAATTGTTTGTACAGTCTTTCGCGGCAATCGTCGCGCGTGAGGATCTGGCCTTGGCTGTAGGGATCGATGAAGAATTCCTCACGAGGATCGAAATACTTCACGAGAAAATGGCCGGGCATCCCCACGCCGGCGATCGGAAAGTTCAAGCGCCGGGAAACTTCGATGTATACCGCCGACAGGGTGATCGGTATGCCGAGGCGCCGGTCGAGCACGTCGTTGAAGAAGCTGTTACGGGGATCGTAGTAATCATCGACGTTCCCATGAAATCCGAAAGAGCCAAAAAGTACAGAATTGATTTTCTCGACCGTGACAGCCGGCGCCTCGGTCGAACTGATTTTGTTCCGGGCGGTTTCCGCAATCTGGTCCAGCATATCGAGATAGGGACTCAATTCGAGCTGAGGGTATTCTTCACAGGCCACGATAAGCGCGGCCTCGGCCAGGGGGACAGCCGCATCGGGCAGCGTCACGAGCTGTTGAAAGGTCTTACGGGAACGAACGCTCACTTCGAAACTTCCTTTTCCGGCACGCGAATCATGCGATGGCCTAGCCTAACACAGGTAGAATTGACTTCATGCAGGACGTTGTCGTCATCGGCGGCGGTGTGATCGGCCTCACCATTGCCCGCGAGCTCGCCGGCCGCAAATCCGTGCTGCTCCTGGATCGCAGCGCGACGGGGCAGGGCACTTCCCGCGCCGCGGCGGGCATGCTGACGCCGCTGAGCGAAGCCGATGATCAAGGCCCCTTTTTTCAATTATCGTGCAAGAGTCACGCGCTGTACGACGGCTTCGTCCGTGATCTGGAAGACGAAACGAAGCTCGATTGCGGATACGCAAAGGATGGCCTCCTCGCTCTGGCGTCGACCGAAGAGGATGCTGCGGCCCTGCGCTGCCGCTGCGAATGGCAGAAGAAGGCGGGTTTTGAGGTCGACCTGATCGATTCGGCCGCAGTTTACAAGCTCGAGCCGCTCGTAACTGCGCCGATTGCGGCTGCGCTTTTTCTTCCCGGCGATCGATCGGTAACGCCGCGCTTGCTTGTACGTGCTTTGCGCGAATCGTGCTTGCGGCGGGGTGTTGAGATCCGGCAAGGGGTAAAGGTTGACGAGATTCGGCCGCATGCCGTCCGGGCCGGCGGCTCCACGTTCGAGGCATCGGCTGTTGTGATTGCATCCGGCGTCTGGAGTTCGGAATTGAAAGGCTTGAATCCGCCGATTCCGGTTTTCCCGCGCAAGGGACAGATTCTGTCGCTGGGAATGCCGGCAGAAGCCTTTCGCCGCATGATCCGCTGGGGAAATACATATTTTGTGCCACGGCCCACCGGGGAACTCGTCGTGGGCGCTACAAACGAAGATGCCGGTTTCGATACCTCGAACACGGCCGCGGGTCTTGGCCGCCTGTTGAATGAAGCTCAACAGATTTCGTCGCATACCGGCCAATATGCGATTCTCGAAACGTGGAGCGGCCTGCGTCCCGCAACTCCGGATAGCTTGCCGATCCTGGGGCCCAGTTCGATTCCCGGCGTGTTTTATGCGACCGGCCATTACCGCAACGGAGTCCTGCTGGCGCCGATCACCGCAGCCGTCATCAAGGATCTCATCGACAACGGCAAAACCGCTGTGCCGATTGAACCGTTTTCGCCCTGCCGGTTCGAGTATGCAGATGGGGCGCATCATCGGTAGCCTTTTGCACCCCATCTGCGGCTAAACACTGTGTTACATTCCTTTAAATGAACCAACTCGCCGTGGGGAGCAAGGCCCCCGATTTCGAATTAAAGGACGCGGATGGCCGCCCGCACAAGCTGTTCGATGCTCTGGCAAAAGGACCGGTGGCTCTGGTCATCTACAAGGCCGAATGTCCGACCTGCCAGTACACCTTCCCGCACATTCAAAAGATCTTCGAAAAAACAAAACGCAATACCGGCTTCACCTTCTGGGCGATATCGGAAGACGATGCAGCGGAGACCCGGCAATTCGTGAAGCAATACGGCCTGACCTTCGATGTGCTCATTGACGAGTATCCCTATCCGGTTTCCGCGGCGTTCGGCATGGAGTATGTGCCTGGAATTTTCCTGATCCAGCCGGATGGACAGATCTCGGTGAGCGAGTTCGGTTTTACAAAAGCGGGCCTCAACAAGATTGCCGGTACGGAATTCTTTACCGCCAATGACGGCATACCCGCTGTCCGGCCTGGCTGACGGTCCAAGAACTAGCGCCCGGTCGGGCGCGTGGTGTAGCCGCGGGCCTTAGCCCGCGTTCAACCCGTTGGAAACAAAGAGTCATTCATTTTCGACAGCCGGCTAAAGCTTCCCTTAAAACCTGCCGATGAGAGCGATGAACGTGTGTCGTTATGCTCGACAGGACCTTTTTATTTACCGACATTGAGGGCAGCACAACGCTCTGGGAGCGTTTTCCCGAACGCATGCGCAGCGCGCTGGCCCGGCACGACTCGATATTGCGAGACGTTATCGAGCGCCATGACGGAAGTGTGTTCAAAACGGTGGGAGACTCGTTTTGCGCAGTGTTTCCTTCGGCGCTGGAAGCGGTTACGGCGTCCGCCGATGCCCAGCGCGCGCTTGCTGAGGAAATATGGGAGGGAATCGATGACCCCATTCGCGTCCGTATGGCGGTCCATGCCGGACCCGCAGAATCCCGCGATGGAGACTTCTTTGGACAGACGCTGAACCGTGTCGCTCGAATGCTCGCGGCCGCACATGGCGGCCAGATCGTGCTTTCAAAAGCAGCGAAGGAATCGCTTGCCGGCCTGATGCCGCCCGGCGCATCCCTGGTCGATCTCGGAGAGCACCGCTTGCGGGATCTGATCCGGTCCGAGCGGATTTTCCAATATAACGAACCCGGGTTGGATGACGACTTTCCGCTTCTCCGGTCCCTCACTGCCTTTTCGCACAACTTGCCCGAACAGCTGACAAGTTTGATAGGGCGGGAAATGGAGCTCGCAGAAGTCAAGCATCTGCTCTCGGGCACTCGTTTACTGACTCTTACGGGCTCGGGGGGATGCGGTAAAACCCGGCTTGCACTACAGGCTGCCGCGGACGTGGTCGATCGTTTCACCAACGGCGTATGGTTCGTTGACATGGCCACGGTGGTGGATCCCAGCCTTATTGCAGCGACGGTTGCCGCGAGCCTTCGCCTGCGTGAACAGTCCGGACACACCATGCTGGAAACGCTGATCGCATTCCTGCGCGAAAAGCGTTTCCTTCTCATTCTCGACAATTGCGAACAGATTGTGAGCGCGTGCGCGGAGTTCGCGGACAGGCTTCTGCGCGTTTGTCCGGACTTGCACATTCTTGCTACCAGCCGCGAGGGTCTTGGCACTGCCGGTGAAACGACCTGGCGCGTGCCGTCGTTGGGCATTCCATCAGGTCAGGATCTGCGTTCCTTCGAAAAGATTGCGGAGAGTCCGTCCGTGCGGCTGTTTGCCGATCGAGCGGCCTGCGCGGTGCCCGATTTCAAGCTCACTTCAAAGAACGCTCCCGCGATCGTGAAGGTGTGCCAGCGGCTTGATGGAATTCCGCTGGCCATCGAACTGGCCGCTGCGCGCGTCAAAACAATCTCGCCCGAAGAGATTGCGCTGCGCCTCGGTGATCGATTTCGCCTGTTGACCGGCGGCAGCCGAACGGCATTGCCGCGACATCAGACATTGCGTGCCGCGATCGACTGGAGCTATCACCTGCTTGGTGGTCTCGAGGGGGTTTTGTTCCGAAGGCTCGCTCTGTTCTGCGGCAGTTTTTCTCTCGAGGCTGCGGAGTCTGTTTGTCAGGACGGTGAATTGCAATCCATCGACGTCCTCGACTGCGTCTGCCGGCTTGTCGATAAGTCGCTGCTCATCCTTGAACAAAGCGACGGCGCCGCTCGATACCGGATGCTTGAAACGATCCGCGAATACGCACTCGAAAGGTTGCGCGAATCCGATGAGGTGGCGGTCCTGCAATCGCAGTTCGTTCAGTTCTTCCTCGCGTTCGCCCGCCAGGCGGAACGCGAGCTCATGGGGCCTGCGCAAGCCGAGTGGCTCGGGCGGCTGGAGACCGAGATCGAGAACCTGCGCGCTGCGCTTTCCTGGAGCACTCAGGACGCCGAACTGGCCAGGGGCCAACTCGGGATGTCAGTTGCACTTTCGCGGTTCTGGATGGTTCGCGGCTACTGGGAGGAAGGTCTTTCCTGCCTCGGCCGTGTGATCACGGCTCCTGCCGTCGAATCGCTCGCAAACGAGAGATCCCGGGCTTTGAATGCATGCGGAAGTCTGGCGTGCCAACTGGGAAAATATCAGGAGGCCGGGCGGCACTATGAGCGAAGTCTGGCGATCCGCAGAGAGCACAACGACGAACGGGGCACTGCGGCGACGCTGAATAATCTTGGGCTGGTTCAGAAACACCAGGGCAATCTCGAAGGAGCACGTCCGCTGTTTGAGGAGGCTCTCAACCTCTTCCGCAAACTGGGCCATCAGGCCGCTGTAGCCGCGTGTCTCACGAACCTGGCGGCCGCCGATCTGTCGACCGGCCATTACGAAGCGGCCGGCCAGAACGCCCAGGAAGCGATGAGGATATTCCAGGCGGTCGGTGATCAACTCGGCATCGCCGCCTCGCTGACCGAGTTGGGTCACGTGGCTCTGGCGCAGCGCCGGCTGTCTGCCGCGCGATCCTGTTTTGAACGGAGCCTCTCGCTCTCGCACAGAGTAGGAGAGAAAGTCGGGATTGTCGATGCGCTGCAAAACCTTGGGCAATTGATGATAGTTGAGGGAGACTATGATGCCGCCCGTTCCTTCTACGCGGAAAGCATGGAAACAGCTCGCGAATTGGCGTCCGCCAGACATCTCAGCGCTGCCGACAAAGCGTTCGAAAGATTGCGTCAAGCGAAGGAGCCGGTTCCGGCAGGGAGGTAATGTGGCAATGATGGATCTGATGATGAACGAGCTTGATGAGCGGCGCCGGCACCGGCGGGTATTCTCGCTGATCCCCGAAGAGGACATGGTGCTCTTCAGTTCAAACGGCCACAGTCATTTTGTCGCAAAACTCCTCGACCTCAGCCGCGGCGGCGCCTTGATCTACTCGGCGGATCCGGCCGTCGCCGCCGAGGCCGGAGCGATATGCAAGTTATATTTCCAGAGCGGGGGCGCCATGTTTCATCTCGAAGGAAAGCTGATACGGCGTGACGTACAGGTGTTCGCTTTTCGATTCGTAAATGTTACACCGCTTGATCTGGCGGAGATACGCGGGAAACTGGCTCGAATGGAAATCCTGGCGGCGCGGTTATACGTGGGACGCTAATTTTTCTGCCTGGCCTTGCAGTCGATGCAGACGCGAGTCCAGGGCACCGCTTCCAGCCGCGCGGACGCGATCTCGTTCTCGCACTCCATGCAGATTCCGTAGACACCCTGGTCGATGCGGTGAATGGCTTCCTCAATGGCGCGGAGGACTTTCGAATCGGTTTGCTTCAATGCGAGACGAACGTGAAGGTCGCTTTCCTGGCTTGACTGATCGATCCAATCTCCGCTCTTGGAACCCGGTTCGGTCGCCGGCGTCCGGACCGGCGCGGCGGCCAACAGTTCATCCTTCTTTTTTTCCAGCAGGTCCCGGTACTTCTTTACGTCTGAACGCATATCTTCCTGCCACTCCTAGAACAGCCCGGCCGGGGCTTGAGTAAACAGGCCATTTTAACATAGTTCGCTTCATAACCCGCTCCGGCGGCTGATCTGCCGCCAGGCCCGGATTTTGCCGTCGACCACCTCATCCACCTTGAAACGAATAATCGCGGAAAACAATTCCTCGTCGCCCGCTTCTTCGAGTGCGTTCCGCACGGCGGCAAACAATTCTTCCTGCTGGCTTGCGGTCAGAGCAAAGTCGTAGGGAAGTAATTCGGTGCGGACATAAAGATCCATCGTCTCGTATCGGGCCAGCCGCTCCTCCCGGCTCTTTTCGCCCGGTTTCACCAGTTTTCTGAAGAAGCCCCTTCTGGACAGCGCCATGGGAAGATAATACACGCTATAATTCAGGGTTCATGACGACATTCGTTCAACAACTGGAAAACCATGTTCACGAGAAGCTTGCGATCCTGGACCTGCTCAAGGAAGCTGAAATCGGGCCCGTCGACCGCTCCGAAGTCATTCGCCGCCTGAAGATGGCATTGAAGAATGAGCTGGAGGCAAGCGAGATTGCCGCCGTCTGGATACCAACCACGCCCGAGATCGACGTCAAGCTGGCGCTGGCGCGGCAGGTTGGAGACGAGGCGAAACATTATCGATTTATCGAAGATCATCTCCGGCAGATGGGTGCCGATCTCAGCGCCTTCGACCCGGTGGCAGACGGCTACGGTCCCATGTTCCAGCTTCTGGCAGGCTTCGGTACGACCGTGGAACGCATCGGAGCGGCTCAGTTCACTCGAGAATCGCTGGCCCTGAAGAAAAACGAGCAGTTCATTGAGTTTTGCGAGGCGGCCGGCGACCACGAAACCGCCCGGTTATATCGGGAACAGATCCAGCCTGATGAAGAGTGGCATGTCCAACTGGGCCGCTCGGTCCTCGAGCGCTACGCTACAACTCCCGAGCTGCAGGCGAAAGCGGCCAAGGCCGTTGAAGCGGTCCTCGATCTCGCGCAGCGGATCCAGCATAAGCAACTCACAGAACTCAAGGTTTCTCACGCGCCCGGCTGCTGAGCGATTTCTCATGTATCAGTCGATCATCTATTCCGCAGACGGTCCCATTGCGACGATCAAACTGAACAGGCCGGACAAGCTCAACGCCTTTGGCGGCTCGATGCGGGAAGATATTCTGGACGCATTGGGCATGGTGGCGGCAGACGACGGCATTCGCGTGCTGATCGTGACCGGCGAGGGACGGGGATTTTCGGCGGGCGGCGATATCGATCATCTCAAGAAATTGCGGGAAACGAAGGACGAAGAGGGATTTCGCGCTGTCCTCTCGGCAGGACAAAAAATAACCCGTATGTTCCGCTCGATGTGGAAGCCGGTGATCGCGGCCGTCAACGGCCCTTGCGCCGGAGCCGGATTCAGTTTTGCTCTCGGCTGTGATATCCGTATCGCTTCCGAACGTGCGACTTTCGGCGCGGCGTTTGCCCGCATCGGCCTGCATCCGGATTGGGGCGGAAGCTGGTTTCTGCCGAGACTGGTCGGCAGCGCGAACGCGTGCGAATTGATCTTCACTGGCGCGATGATTTCGGCCGCACAGGCTGAAAAGATCGGTCTTGTGAATCGCGTCGTTCCGCCGGATCAATTGATGCCGGCGGTCACCGAGCTTGCCGCAACCATGGCAAAGAACTCGCCGAAGGTATTACGGCTGGCCAAGGAATCGATCTATCGCAGCCTCACCTCCGATCTCGATACTGCTTTTGTCCGGGAGAGCGATGTGCAGGCTGAATGTTTTTATAGCGAGGATTTTCTCGAAGGGCTTACCGCTTTCACCGAAAAGAGAAAGCCCGAGTTCAAAGGCCGTTAATTATGAAGTTTCGTTTTCTTCTTTTGATTCTATTGCTCCTGGCCGGGTGCAGCCAGAATGTGGAACTGGTCAATTCCGGCGAACGTCTCGAAAATGCTCCCAAACCGGCAGTCGATGCCGGCGCCGCGCCGCCACTTTCCCGTACCGGTGACGGGGTG
>DASXLG010000082.1 GCA_036496425.1 Terriglobia bacterium
CCACCCCCTCCCGGCTCTACTTTGTTGCCGCTACGGTCTTCAGTTTCAGCAGGCGTTCGGCATTGCCACTGTAAATCTGGGCCTTTTGTTCCTTCGTGAGGTCCAGCCCCTCGACGCATTTGATGGTCTCTCGCGCGTAAACACCGGGAGCGGGCTCAAAAGGCATATCCGAAGCGAAGACCACATTGTCGAGGCCGAAGAAATCAAAGCCGCACTTTGTCGCGGGTCCGGCGCCGAACAGGGCCGTATCCGCGTAGAAGTTTTTGAAGTAATCCACCGGCCGCTTCTTCATCGATTTCAACAGCGACTTGTAGTCCATGTCTGAAGTGCGCGTCCCCAGTTGATCCCAGCCGTAGCCGACACGGCCTTCGAAGTACGGGATCATTCCGCCCATGTGATGGGTGATGATCTTCAGCTTCGGGAACTTGTCGAAATATCCGGCGAAGACCAGGCGCGACATCATGACGCTGGTTTCATACGGCCAGCCGAACGTCCACCAGATCTCGTATTGCGATTTCGTTTCGGTGAGGTAGTCCGGAAAATCCGCGCCCCGCGCCGGATGCACCCAGATCGGAACATCGCGCCGGGCGGCTTCCTCGAACAGCGGCAGGAATTCCGGCGAATCGAGCGGCTTGCCCGCGGCATTCGTGTACATCTGAATGCCGAATGCGCCGAGTTCATCCAGCGCCCGGGTCATTTCCTTTTCAGCCGCTTTGGGGTTGTTCATCGGGAGAGACGCCGCAAACCCGAGAAAACGGTCGTGTTTCTTGACCAGTTCCGCCAATCCGTCATTCCCTTCGCGCGCCAGTTCCGGCGATTTGTCCGGACCGGCGATGATCTCGAGGGGCGGAAGCGGAAGGGTCAGAACCTGAACATAGTCCCCAAACTCATCGAGGATGCGAAACCGGGATTCGACATCGACGATCGTCTGAATATTGGAAACCCGTTTACCGATGTCTTTGCCGCCATGACCCGCGTCGATGTATTTATCGAAAAACTTCTTTGGAAAGATGTGGTTGAAGATGTCAATTTTCATGTAGAACTTCCTTATTAATAAGACTCACCGTGCCGGCGGCAAAAGTGGCAATCAGGGCGGGGACGGCCGCTGCCCAGAATACCCTGCTGGCGCTGCCTCCGTAGGATAGTAGAAAACCGCCGAGGATGGGGCCAAGAATCGAACCGACACGGCCGATTCCGAGCGCCCAGCCGATCCCGGTGGACCGGATCGCCGTCGGATAATAATCGGCCGTAAGCGCGTTCGAGACGGTCTGGCCGCCGATGACTCCCATTCCGGACGCGAAAACCGTCATCACCAGGAACGGAATGGACGACCCCGCATTTCCTATGAGAAAGATGAAGACTGCCGCCGCCAGGTAAGTGATGGCCAGAATTCCGAAAGACAGCTTCCGGCCCAGTGATCCTGCCAGCGCCAGCGCGCCGACCAGTCCGCCGATCTGAAACAGCGAAGTGATCAGGCTGGCCGTCTCCACCCGGATACCCGCATCGGTCATGATGGTCGGCAGCCAGTTGTTCAGGAACCACAGATTCAGCAGGTTCATGAAGAACATGACCCAGAGCAGCAGCGTCACGCCCGCCCGGCCATCGGCAAACAGCCGGCGCACGGAGAATGTCTTTCCGGAATGCTCATCCTCGCCGGCCATGACCTCGTCGGGCAGCGGCATGGCGGGAGCAATGCGGGCAAGATATTTAAAGATACGGGGCTTCTGTCCGCCTTTGAGCACGAGGAACCGGATGGATTCGGGAAGAAAGCTGATCAGCAGCACCGCGACGACCATCGGGATCGAACCACCGACGCGGAATATCGCCTGCCAGCCATAGTTCCGGATCAATGCCGCGACCGTCCAGCCCGCGAAGGCAGAGCCGAACGAAAACCCGCAGAACATGACCATGACGGCGGAGTTGCGCGAACGCTTCGGCATGTACTCCGAGGTCAGGGCGATCGCATTCGGCATCGCGCCGCCCATTCCGAAACCAGTGAAGATCCGAAATCCCATCAGCTGGGTGACCGATGTCGCCGTTGCCGTCAACAGCGAACCCACTCCGAAAGTCAGAGCGCACGCGACCAGCACTGGCTTGCGGCCGAAGCGGTCCGCCAGGGGACCGAAGATCAGCGCGCCCACCATCATGCCGAGCGTGCCGCTCGATATCACCGGACCAAAGGCCGAGCGCGCGATGTGCAGCTGCGCCATCAGGGAAGGTCCGACAGGGCCCATGACCTGCGCATCGAAACCGTCGATGAACACAACCATCGCGCAAAGGGAGGCGATCAGGAATTGATATCTGCTGAATGGCTGTTCGTCGATGAATTCCCGCACGTCGAGCACAGCTGCGTGTTTCACGGTGGGGCTAAATATAGCAAAAGGTACAACAGAATCTTATTGCATCATTGCATCATTGGAAGTTTTTGCAGTTCTAAATTTGAAATGCAGAAGCCTCTAATGATGCAATGATGCAATAGGTTTTACTCCAAAGCGGCGAGCGTCGGCCCCGACGTCCCGCGCTTCAGCAGGCTGGGCCCGGATGCCTTGAACAGGACCTTCGGATCTTTGAGGTTGGGATCGACCAGGAAACTCATGAAGCAGTTCTGCATTTCCTCCCAGTTCTGATTGCCCCAGACGACGAGCTTCGCCGGATCGGGGTTCCACTTGTTGTTCGCCGAATTGTCGTAGTGAGCGATCCCGACGATCCGGGTTCCCTTCGGAATCGGGATCGGCTGCGCGAGGTCATATCCCAGCTGCCAGTTGAAATCCCACGGCGCTTTGAAGACCGTTTCCGTCTTGCCCGAAGGATAAATCAGCCGGACTTCATAGTCCTTTCCGCGAAGGTGCATATGCGGCTGCAGGTAGACGAGTTGCGTGTCCGCCTGCGCCGTCATTTCCGACACGACTTCGGCATTGCTGTCGCCGGCAGGAATCGCGAGATTCCCGCCTGTAGGGCCATCCGAGGTGAAGTACCGGAACTTCGGCGGTTCCTTTGCGAAGACAAGTGCGAGCCTGGAACGGTCCGTTGTGGGCTTGTGGGTTGCCGTGTAATGCATGCTGAACACGATGTCGGAACCTTTCGGCACGAACTTCGCGGATTCGAACAGGCTGAAATCCTGGGCTCCGAGACCGGGATTGAACTTGCCTAAAAGATCGGTGCCCTGCCCCTGGCGGCCGACTTCCATGTCAGTTTGTTCGTAAGCAACACCGGGAACGGCGTCCTTCATCCATGTCGAGCCCGGCGGCCGGACGATGGCTCTCATGTGATGCACGGCCTGCGGATTGCCGGGACGCAGATCCGCGGCGATCACCCATCGGTCCTCAGGAAAGTTCACTTTCACAAGGATGCTTTTGTAATTGATCGTGCCCTCGGCCGGCAATTGGATGTCCTGAGGCATCTCGATAACCATATCCGGCTTGAGGTCCCATCCTTCCTGGAACGTCACAGGCGCGGGCTTGTCCTTCTCATTGCCCTCGAGCGCGCCGCCATCGACCCAATCCGAAATCGTTTTGATGTCGGTATCGCCAAGCCGCTTGTCATTCGCAAAGTGGCCGTATTCCGGATCGGCGAACCAGGGCGGCATCTTCCGGGTAAGAACGGCGTCCTTCATCGCTTTCGCCCAGGGACGCGTGTCCTTATAAGTCATGAACGACATCGGCGCGATCTCGCCGGGCCGGTGACAGGTCTGGCAATGGTTCTGAAGAACGGGCAGGACATTTTTATCGTAGGTGACTGGCCCGTCGTTCGTTCCGGTGGTGGCCCGCGTTGAAGACGCCATCGCCGCGAAACCCAGCGCGCAGGTGGCGAGGGCTATGCCTTTCCAGGACATATTCGGCTCCTTAAATACGTCGTTGAGGAATGTTACAAGCGCTACTCTACATCGCGGGCGAATATGTTGCAAATAGGACTTACCGCCAGGCCGGGCTGGACAGGACCGTGCGATTGAACTTCTGATTGAGTACGGCGATATTCTGTTCGAGATAATCGATGTGCCGCTGAACGTCGTTTTTCAGACAGGGGTCGGTTCCCGTCAGATGCTCCCTTTCGAGGAGAAGCATCCCACGGACGTTGTCGCGCCGTGTTCGCAACTGCTTCAACTGATCGACGATTTCCTTCGACAGCGGCCGCGGCTCCGGATCGACGAGTTCACCGAAGTGCGCCAGAAGGCCCGCCTGTGTGCGGTCGAAACGGCCCCGGCGGCCGACCGCGCGAACGAAGTCGCGAACGTGCCTTGGATTGATGATAGCGAAGGGCAGACCGTAAATTGCCAGAACTCCGGCAACAGATAACTCGACTGTTCCCAGCGCCTCCATGACCACCAGCTTCGGCCGCAAAGACTTCAGCTTTTTGATGGTGTCTTCAATATTTTCTTCCGCAAACTGGGTTTTCCAGATTTCGCCCGTCGGGCGGATCGCGACCTCGAGCGCTGTCGACGTCGCGGTTAATCCAACAAATTGTAAATCCACGAAATACCTCTGAATTCCATCTGTGACTACGTCAAGCTGCTGCCGGATTTGCCCAGCTTGGCGATTTCTACGGCCTGGCGCTGCCCCTTCTCCACTGCGGCTTTCGCTTTGGCCTTACTCAGGTCAGGACGAAGTTCGCGAATGGCTGCCTCGATCGATACGGCGTGATTCCCGGTTATTTTTGTCTTCAGCCGGGGGAATGGAATCGTGAGATCTTTGGAAACATAAACCGCGGAGATAAAATCCCTCTGGTTTTTGAATCCTGCGGACGCCTGATTCACACTGGTTCTGGCCGGCAACATCTTTTGAAGCCTCGCCGCCACTTTCCCGTTAACGACGAACGATCCTTTTGCAGCGGGGCGCTTCAGGTCTTTAGCCTTTGTGCCTGCGGGCTCTCTGGGTGCGGCCTGAATTGGCGATGCCTGGATCTGCGTTGCGGCCTGTGCCTGAACCTGTGCCGTCAGGGCGGTGTCCGCGGCGCGAACGGATTCTATTCCACTGTCGAGTTGGCTCAGGCGTGTGTCGAGCGTGCGCCGGATCGAGTAGAAACCATAAGCTTCGAGCAGGAGAAAGGCGACGATCCCGATCGTGATGCTGGCAATGCTACGCTTGATAGTGAACATAATTGGATGACCTGCCGGTCACCACCACATAGCAAAAACATTGCCGTTGGCGTTTTTCGATGTCGAACCGTTCTATTTATTGCTCAATGAGTTATGGCCATCAAATATAGCGGTGAAGGATGATTCGGATCTGGGACTCGAAAAGCATGGAACAATTACATGAATCAAGGAGGACGGAGAACAAACGTCGCCTTTCTATCAGCGGACAATCAGCATGATCGCCGGCCCCGGGTTGCGTCTGTCGCGACCGCTCAGATACAATGCCTCGCCAACCAGTGGAAATTCATTCCAGCAATCAGGAGGTTCAAAAGGTCACTATGATGCGTGCACTCCATGTTTCTATTCTATTCGTGGCGCTGGCCGGTTACGCCTTGGCGCAAGCCCCGGCCGCCGGCGGCGGACGAGGCGGAGCACAAGGCAGGGGAGGCGGCGTTCCCGTTGTCACGGGTCCCTCAGCTCCTGTTCCGCCCGAAGTCGCGATTCCTCGCCCCACTCCGGAAGAACTCGCACAGGTAAACGATGCGATCGCGAAGTGGGTCGCGTCCGACAAGTCGAGGACAGCACCGCTGCTCAAGAAATTTCAGCCGCTCATGCTGTTGCAGCCCCCGCGCCTCAATGTCGCCGCGACATATACACAAACGCAGCAGCGCATGGGACCTCGGCACGAAGGCTTCGTCGAGACCGCGAAGAAGGGCGGCATCGACCTGCTGCTGGAAGGCGATTCGATTACCGACTGGTGGGTACAGGGCGACGCCAAGAAGGCGATGTTCGACAAGTATTTCGGTCAATACAAGACAGCCAACTTCGCCATCGCCGGCGATACCACGCAGGGCGTTCTGTGGGGCTTGAAGAACGGCGAGGGTCAAGGCTTCCAGCCGAAGGCCGTGATGCTGATGGTCGGGACGAACAATACCGGTCAGTCCTCGGCGCCGGAGATCGCGGAAGGCGTCGGCGCTGTGGTGCTCGAGATGCGCAAGGATTTCCCCAATGCGAAGATCCTGCTGCTCGCCATTTTCCCGCGAGGACTGCCCCGCGACCCCGTGCGCGACAAAATCGCGGAGGTGAACAAGATCATCTCGAAGCTGGATGACCGGAAGCACGTCTTCTACATGGACATTGGGCAAAACTTCCTGGATGAGAAAGGCGTCTTCCTTCCCGATTCGTTCCAGGGCGACAACCTGCATCCGGCGCCCAAGGGCTACGACCTCTGGGGAGCGGCGGTGAAGAGCAAGATCGCCGAATTGATGAAGTAGTTCCCAGCAGATCAGCCACAAAAGGCATAGCGCGGCTACGCCGCAACCAAAGATAGACAGACAGAAACGCTCCAAGACCCCTCCAGTCCCCCGCAAGGGGGACGATGGGTTTGCTCAGAACTCATCAAGGAGGCGTCATGGAGCGTTTTTTGCGTCGGCACCAGGACCGAATCGCAGGAATTATATCAGGGTTCGATCGGATGCGATTTACGGGAACGTTGCGGTGGATGGCGCATGTTGAGGGTATGGGAAAGTTTCTCAACAGTCAGGGCGTGTTGTTGAAGGATTTCGGCAAATATGTGGAGAGGTTATCGGATGAGATTAAAGAACATGCCTACCGGATAGCCGAAAAGAAAGGCCGACCGGTGCAGTATCTGGCATCGTCCGGGGAGTCGAAGGAAGACATTGCGCTGAAGATCGCCGAACGGGATGGAATTCAGGAAGGATTAATCTGCGTATTGAGTTGTGTCGAGCCATGCCAGTCTTTCGACATCCAGAGAGATAAAAAGTCGAAGCAATTGAAACTGGTGGGGCGTTGGCGCAAATGCCTGCACTTGTATTTCTATTGGTTGGATCCCAATTACGGGCTGATGCATCTACGATTGCAAACCTGGGCGCCATTTACGGTTCACGTTTGCATGAACGGTCGAGAGTGGCTGGCCCGGCAAATGGACCGAGAAGGTATCGGTTATGAGAAGCACGACAACTGCTTTACCCGGATTGATGATTTCGATAAAGCGCAGCAATTATTTGCTGGTTTAGATCAGCAAGCATGGGCCGGATGGCTGGAAAAGCTGGCCTCCAGCATTCATCCCTTTTTGCGGGGTAAGTCGGATCTGCATTTTAAGCCCTACTACTGGAGCTTGAGTCAGAGCGAATACGCTACGGATGTCGTGTTTCGCAGTCCATCCTCTTTGAA
>DASXLG010000083.1 GCA_036496425.1 Terriglobia bacterium
TTTGCGATTGCTGGACAAAGACAACCTGATGTTCGACATGCTCCGCCTCGGTTTCGAGCCGGAGTCTCTGAAAAAGTTCGAGAAGGCCATTTACAAGCCGTTCGGCATGGTACTGGTGACCGGACCTACAGGCAGCGGCAAAACCAACACGCTGTATTCTGCGATTTCCCAGCTGAATAAGCCCGACACGAACATCATGACGGCGGAAGACCCTGTCGAATTCAACCTGCTCGGCATCAATCAGGTTCAGATTTACGAACAGGTCGGACTGACCTTTGCAGCGGCGTTACGTTCTTTTCTCAGACAGGATCCCAACATCATCCTGGTCGGCGAAATCCGCGACCTGGAAACCGCCGAGATCGCGATCAAGGCGTCGCTTACGGGCCACCTGGTCCTCAGCACACTCCATACAAACGATGCGCCGGCGACGATTTCCCGATTGTTGAACATGGGTATTGAACCGTTCCTGGTTGCGACCTCCGTGCAGTTGATTTGCGCCCAGCGGCTTGTCCGCCGCATTTGCAAGAACTGCAAAATCGAGGCCGAAGCGCCGACGCTCGCCTCCCTCATAGAGCTGGGTTTTACGGCTGACGAAGCAGCCACATTGAAGATCTACCGGGGGGCCGGTTGCAAGACCTGCAACGGCAGCGGCTACAAGGGCCGCGTCGGTCTTTACGAGGTCATGGAAATGACGCCTGAGCTGAAAGAGGCCGTTATCCTGAACGCTACAGTGGTGGAATTAAGGAAGTTAGCCATCGCAGGCGGGATGATCAGCCTCCGCCGCAGCGGCTTGCACAAGATCATGGATGGAGTGACCACGATCGAGGAAATAGTTCGCGAAACTGTCCACTAAGGTGCCGGCTCGGCCCGGCCGATAAGTGGTTTATGGATGGTACGTTATGAAATGGTTTAGATCAGCAGAACCCGTTGTTCCAGTACGGCCGCCGGCCGCGGCTCCCAAGCCCGCCGTGATGGCACCCAAGGCTGCAGTTACCGCTCCCGCTTCAGTGCAGGTAAAAGTCCCGGTTGTCGAGGGCTGGACCGAAAGCGAACTGGTGGCGGTTTACAACGCCGCTCCTGTAAAGCATCTGAAGCAGGGCGAATCGATCCTGGCAGACGCCGAAGAAACCGAATCGTTCTTCGTCCTTCTGGACGGAGCAGTCAACGTTGCCGTCAAGCTGCATGGGATGCCGGGCCGTCCCGGAGTGTTTCATCGTGGCGACGTCCTTGCTCCGCTCCCGAAATATCACGGATTCAGATACGACGCGTATGCAAGCGAGCCCAGTACGATCATCGAGATTCCGCCGGCCGTCATGAAACACCTGCCGGATAAAACACAGCTGTCCATCTATAACGTCACGGTTGCGTCAACCAGCAAGATCAATGCGTACATTCGCTCCGTCAATGGCGAACTGAGCACGAAGAATGTGCGGCTGTCCGAATACGTCGCCCAACAAAGTGTTCCGCGCGCCGCATCGATCCGATCGGAATTCGTGCAAGGGTACTTGCGAAGCATGCCGCGCATGCCCGCATATGCGACGGACCTCGCCGCCAAATTGCTCGATGACCGCACCAGCGTTCAGGAAGTGGTCGAAGGTATCAAGCGCGATCCAAACCTGGTTGGCGTCGTGCTGAAAACAGTGAATTCGCCGCTTTACGGATTCGGAAAGAAGATCGAGAGCTTCTATCACGCGTGCATGATTCTTGGTTTCAACAATATCTATAACCTGATCATGCGGGAAGCGGCTCAATCGACCATGCCGGTCACCCGCGATACGACCCGGGTCCACCAGCATTCCTGTTTAATTTCGGTTCTGTGTTTCGAGATCGCTACCGCGGGCAAAGAACAACAGTCCCAGACCGCAACAACGATCGGATTGCTTCACGATATCGGTAAGGGTGTGCAACTTGTGATGAAACACGCCCATCCCGAAAAAGCGGATCTTATCGATACGTTCCCGTCAGCGAACCTGGGCGCCGAATTGCTTCGGGTGTGGGGAATTCCCGAGCGAATCTGCACGATCGTGGACCGTCAGCATGAGCCCGAATATACGTCGCCGGACCTGGTTTCTTCCGACTACCATCGTGAGACCGGGATCCTCCACGTCGCTCATATCCTCGAGCACCTGTTGCTAGGACAGCAACCCGAGCCGATGCGAACCATCTTCACGCAGGAGTACATGTCGCTGCTGGGCTTCGGGCAAACCAAACCGGAACAGCTGTTTAAGGAGCGCATCCTTCCGAGTCTGATGAGAAACAAAAACCGCATACCGCCGGAAATTCAGAGCCTTTTTGCGAGGACCCCGGCGATTCCGGCGGCAAGCAGCGAATAGCGTTACGCCACGGGCGGACCGTGATGAGGACGCACAAAGTGGACGATCAGCGAGATGATGGCCAGGATCAACAGAAGGTGGATCGCTGCGCCCGCAACGTGCATCGCCGCAAAACCGAAGATCCAGAGCAGCAGAAGGATAATGAATAGAGCTATGAACATAAGCCCTCCTATTATTCTCTGACTGCCGTCCGCCGGCTTTCGTTACCCTGAGGTGTGGACCAGGGAGCTTACGCCAAAAGACAAGTTACTCAATACATTGCAAATACGGAATTCACACAAGCCACGCTTCATTTCATAGACGGCAGTGAACTCCGGTTTGAACATGCCAGTAGAAGCAACCGGTGGGCCCGGGCTTCAGCGCCCGGCACCATCGCCGACGAGATCTGCAAAGTTCTTCGGCAATTCCGGCTGAATGCAAAACACTTGCAGCTGTTCTTCGACGACGGCACCAACGTGGAATTCATTTGATCCCGGAGTACCGTAAAACGCCTTTGATTTAAAGTATGCCGCTGCCAATTCTGACAACATGGGAATGTCCGGACCAGTCCGCCGTCCCTATCCATATGGCCAGTGATGCGGGTACCCTGATGCGTGACTTTATCGCGGCGCCGGATGCGGACAGCGAACTGCTGCTGACGGAACTGCTGGCGACGCACGCGGGGCCGCATGTCCGGCGTATCGTTACCCAGCGCCTGTCGGCCGCCGGCGTTTCCGAATATCAGGATATCGACGATCTCTGCGGCGACGTCCTGACCGAACTCCTCTATCGGTTGCGCC
>DASXLG010000084.1 GCA_036496425.1 Terriglobia bacterium
CTCCAGAGTTTTAACTTTGAGAACCTGCCCTCTCGCGAGCCGCGCGTATCCCACCCAGCCCATTGCTGCCAAGGCAAAAATTAAACGATCCAGGCCGGGACCGAGGAAGGCCACCAGCGCGATCGCCAACAGAATTCCGGGGAAAGCCATCAAAGAGTTGATGACCACCACCGTCACGAATGTATCCAACTTACCGCCGATGTAGCCGGCACATCCCCCGATTAAAACGCCGGCCGTTACGGAGAGCAGTACAACTGTAGCCCCCACCCGCATACTCACACGGGTGCCTAAAAGGACGCGAGAGAGAATATCACGTCCTAACTCATCGTTTCCAAATGGATGCTTCCAGGACGGACCTTCGAGCCGGTCAACAAGTCTCTGATCCGCCGGATCATACGGCGCCACCCATGGCCCCGCCACAGCCAGGAACGTGAGCACCGTCACAACAATGAAGCCTGCCAGCGCCAGCCTGTTCCGGCGAAAAAACTCAGTCATACCGGATTCGCGGATCGACAACGGAATAAATCAGGTCCGTCGCCAGGTTGACCAGGATGTAGGTCGATGCAATGGCCAGAAAACACCCTTGCGCCAGGGGGTAGTCCCGCGCGCTGATAGCCTGATATGTCAGGCGGCCGATACCGGGCCATGAAAATATGATTTCGGTGATCATCGTTCCTGTCAGCAGCATTCCCGCCTGCAGCCCCAACAACGTTACCACCGGAATAAGGCCGTTTCTCAGCGCGTGGCCGAACAGAACAGCACGGGTTCCCAGCCCTTTCGCCCGGGCCGTCCGAACATAGTCCTGCCGGATCTCTTCCAGCATGGATCCGCGCACCATTCGAACGATCGTCGCGGCGGCGCCTCCTCCCAACGTGATCGCCGGCAGAATCAAATGCAGAAGTCCGTCCCGGCCCGATACAGGCAGGAGCCCGAGCGTGATCGAGAAAAGCAGTATCAGCATCGGCCCGAGCGCAAAGTTCGGCAGCGAGAGGCCCAGGAGACTGACAAAGCCGATGAAATGATCGACCGCCTTGCCGCGGCGAACGGCCGCAATCACCCCGAGCGGCACAGCCATAAGGATGGAAAAAATAATCGACGCCACTGCAAGTTCGATGGTTGCGGGATAACGGCTCATGATCGATTGCGCGACCGTCTCCTGGTTTCGAAACGAAATCCCCAGATCGCCGTGGAGCACGCCTGCCATATATACGCGGTATTGATCCAGGATCGGGCGGTCCAACCCCAATTCATGCCTCAACCGCTCCACCTGAGTCGTCGATGCGCCTTCACCCAGCATCTGAACGACGGGATCCCCGGGCACCAGGTGAATCAATCCGAAAACCAGCGTCACGACAATCCAGATGACAGGGATGGTCAGCAACAGACGCCGGACAATGAACGCGAGCATAAGGGCTTATTCTATTGGAGATTGAAGAGGGAGGATAGGAGCCCCATCTGGGGCTCCTGAGGGGTATTTGAAAGGGAAAATCGAACTAAACTACTTGCCTTAGTCTTAGCAATGCTCGTGCCAAACTATCCATTGCTGTAAATTCAACAAGTTAGGTACGACGTCCAGTCGGCCGGTCCATAAACCTGACGGCTGCTGTTCAACTTCGTATCAATTTTTGACACCGGGTACTCAGCGCAGAAGGCCAGCACTGTACTGAAGCGCGGCATTCTGGATTTGAAACTCGTATTTGGCGCTGAGGTTCTCGATTTCGGCCTGCGTCACATTTAACTGAGCCTGGGTCAGTTCGACAATCGAGGCAAGCCCGAGGTTGTAGCGTCCCTGCGCGAGATCCTGGGCGAGAGTTGCCTGGCGCAGGAACTGCGCCGTAACATCGATGCGCTGAAACGCATTCATGGCACTCGCCCAGGAAACACGCACGTCCCGCGCAATTCGCTCCTGCGCATCGCGAAGCCGTTGTTCGGCCGCGTCGGCTTTATAACGTGCCGCTGCCTGACGCGCGGAGAAAGCGTGACCGTTGAATATAGGGAAATCGAGATTCAGCGCGACGCCTTCGTATCGATTGGGAATGCCCGTGGTGTCGATGTAGGGCAGAAAGCCGGCGGCGCCAAGCAAGGTCAGGCTTGGCCGGCTCAAATCTCTCTCAGCCTCGGCGAACTTGGCGGCCGCGTCGCGAGCGTCGCGAAAACTTGCAATTTCCGGCCGATTGCTGATGGCCTGCATGACGAGCATATCCGCAACAGGCGGCGGACCTTGCGGCAACGGTTCGTCCACGAGCTGGTAATTCAGCTGTTGGTCGGCGCCCATGGCGCGAGTCAGGTCCGCCAGCGAAGACTGCACATCATCCTGAGCTCGAAGCAGCAACAGTTTGGCTTCGGAAACATTCACGTCCGCGAAGCTGACGTCCAGTTGGGATCGAAGATTGTTGTTCGCCAGTGCTGTAACCTGGTCAAGCAACAACTGCCGGTCGGAAACTGTCGCCTGCGCAACGCGGACGACTCCCTGCGCATGCAGCGTGGCGTAATATGCGCGGTTCACCTCCAGCAGCACATCATAACGGGCGGCCTGGTAAGTTTGTGCGGACGCATCCGACTGCAATCTTGAACTGGATACCAGATTCTTCGTCCGGCCGGAATCCGTTACCAGTTGCGAGAAGACGATTCCCTGCCCGAATCGATCGAAGACACGCGTGGCGGACAGGGCGCCCGCGCCTATCCGGGCCGCTGAGTTGCCCTGTGTGCCGGTGAGGTCGGCAGATACCGTCGGGAAATACGGCGCACGCGCCAGGGCGACTTCCTGCGCAGCGTACGCCGCTTCATTTTGAGCGGCCAGCACGTTTGGGTGGTTATTGAGCGCCATGGTTTTGGCCTCATCGAGCGTCAGGCGAACGGGGGCTTGAGCGATAAGAGCAGGACCGCACCACAAGAGAGATAAGACGGACACAAAAAGCGCAAGAAAACGCCGCGGCCGGATCATGCTCTCTCCTGTACGTAATGGTCTTTGCCATGAACAATCAAGTACGCGGCCGGGACGAGAAAGACGGTCAGCAGAACGGAGACGGCCAATCCACCAAGGAGAGCGCGTGCGAGCGGCGCGTAACTTTCGCTTCCTTCGCCCAATTTCAAAGCCATCGGCAGGAGACCGATAATGGTGGCAAGCGAGGTCATGAGAACGGGCCGCAGACGGACGCGGCAACCCAGAGCGACCGCCTCGCGGATCGCCATGCCTTGCGAGATCAGTTCCCGCGTGAATTCGACGATAAGGATGCTGTTAGAAACCGCGATCCCCGTAAGCATCACGACCCCCATGAGTGACATCACGTTCAGTGTCGTGCCCGTCAACCAGAGCGTGATCAGCACTCCCGTCAAACCCGGTGGAACCGCCAGCAGGATCAGCATCGGATCGACAAAACTCTTGAACTGCGCGACCAGGATCAAGTAGAGGAGCACCACCGACAGAATCAACCCGACGGTAAAACTCCGGAACGAAGCGCGCATGCCCTGTACCATTCCGCGCAATGTCACAGTCAGGCCGTCCGGAACTTTGGTTTTACCAATGATCCCGTCAATCCGGTCGGCGATGCCTCCCAATTCCTCTCCCAATGGCCGCACATAAATATCCATGACCCGGCGGATCTGGTAATGATCCACTTCGGTCGGAGACTGCACGCGTTTTATGGAAGTGAAGGCGTCGAGGCGCGCCGGCATGGCGCTTCCCGACGCGCGAACCGGAATTGCCCGAAGATCCGAAAGCGATTTGATCTGGCCTTCGGTGTATTGCACCGTGAGCATGTAATCCTGTCCCGACTTAGGATCGATCCAGAAGCTCGGGGCGATCATCTGGTTACTCGTGAGAGCGGTGATCACATTCCCAACGACCTCCTGCTGGTCGAGTCCAAGTTCGCTGGCCCGAGTGCGGTCAACGTTGAGCTGCAGCGCGGGGTAATCCACGTCCTGAGGAATGTAGACATCAGCCACTCCGGGAATTTTTTGAATTTCGGCTGCGAGATCCACGGCTGTCTTATGAGCGCGGTCCATGTTCGAACCGGCAACCTGGATGTCGATAGGCGCAGGCAAACCGAGATTGAGGACTGCGTCGACGAGCCCGCCAGACTGGAAATAGGTGGCAAGCTCGGGCATTTGTTCGGCAAGGGAGCGCTTCACCTTCTCCATGTACTCATAACTTCCGCCTTTGTGGTCATCCGTCAAAGCAACCTGGATGAATGCCGTGTGTTCCGCGGAATTACTCGTGTAGATCGCCGAAAAATCAGGCGTCATTCCGATGTTGGACAGAATCATTCGGAGATCTTCCTTCGGGATGACCTGCCGGATCAGGGCTTCGGCCCTTGCCACTTCACTCTCGGTCACAGAAATTCGCGATCCGGACGGAGCCTTCAGGTTGATGACGAACATGCCTGCGTCGGTACGGGGAAAGAAAGACAAACCGATCAGCGGAAATATGACAAGGCTTGCCAGAAACGAGCCCAGACACAAGCCGACCGTCAGCAATGGACGGCGCAAAGCACGGCCGACAATCCGGTCGTAGAGCTGTAAAAACGCCTCAAAGCGATCGTTGAACCAGACATTGAAACGTTCGCCCATCCTCCAACGGTTGTCTCTGCTTTTGAGTTCTACCTCAACCGGCTCCTCGGACGCGGGAGTTCCATGATGCGCCGGAGCTTTGATAAACAGCGCGCAGTATAACGGCACGACCGTCATGGCGACGACGAATGACGCCGCAAGGGACAGAATTACCGCGAGAGCCAATGCAGAAAATAAAAATTGGCTCACCCCATACAAAAAGGTGACAGGAAAGAACACCACACCGGTGGTCAAGGTTGCCGACAGCACCGGAAGCGCAACTTCACGGCCGCCATTTTCCGCGGCTACAGCCGGCTTTTCACCCAGTTCAAGATGGCGGTAGATGTTCTCGAGCACAACGACGGAATTGTCGATCAGCCGTGAGAGCGCGAGCGCAAGTCCGCCGAGCACCATGCTGTTCACCGTGCCACCACCCATCGAAAGGGCCATGAACGTCGCGAGAATCGATAAAGGAATCGAGAAGAACACAGCGACCGTCGCCCGCATGCTTCCGAGAAAAATCAGAATCATCAGGGAGGTGAGGAACAGCCCGATCGCGCCTTCGTGGAGCAGCGTCTGAATAGCGGTCTTCACGAAACGCGACTGATCAAAGAGAACATTCGTCACCAGATTTTTCGGCACGTCTACCAGGTGCTGGACCGTATTCCGCACGCCATCGACGACAGCGATGGTATTGGTGTCACCGCCCTGTTTCAGAACAGCCGTATAGACCGAGCGTTTGCCGTCGATACGGACAACGTTGGTCTGAATCTGCTTCGAATCCTTGGCATAGGCCACGTCCGAAACGCGGACGATGGATCCGTCGACGACCTTCAGCGGGAGCCGGCTGATTTCCTCAATAGTCGGAAGCTGGCTGTTGGTGTAGACGCTGTAATCGAGCGGTCCGATCGGGACGTCTCCGGCCGGCAGAATCAAATTCGAGCGATTGACTGTTCGGACCACGTCCATGAGGCTGAGCTGGTGCGCTTCGAGTTTATACGGATCGGCGTAAACCATGATCTGGCGATAGCCGCCGCCGAACGGCTGCGGCACACTCGCGCCGGGAACGGCCGCAATCTGATTTCGGACGACGAATTGCGCGATATCGCGCGATTGCGTTTCGTTGAACCCATCGGCACCGACAGTCACGAGGCACACCGGAAGACTGGAAGCGTCGGACTTCAGGACTACCGGCGGCAGCGTCCCGGGAGGCAATCGCCGCAATTGCGACATTGCCAGGTTGGAAATCGTGCCAACATCGGCGTCTGCATTCGTACCGGGTTGAAAGTAAACGCGAATGATACTCGCGCCGGGCAGCGAGCGCGACTCGATGTGATCGATGCCGCTGGCCAGAGTGAACTGGCGTTCGAACCGGCTTGTAATGTCCGTCTCGATCTGTTCCGGCGGCATGCCGTTATAGAACGTGGCCACAACCACGACCGGTATATTGATGGTCGGAAACATGTCGACCGGCATACGCACAAGCGATGTTCCGCCTAAAACGGCGATGATCAAGCCGACGACGACGATAAAGTAGGGTGTTTGAATTGCAAATCTCGACATGATCTACTCTTTAAGACACCGGCGGCGCAGCACTTTCCGCCAGCTTTGGACGGACCTGCTCGCCCGGCTTGAGGGCGGAGCGATTGCCCGTCACGACCAGATCGCCTTCGCGCAGGCCTGACCGGACTTCGATCTTGTTTTCCGTCTGTGCGCCGAGCTCGATTTTGTGAACTTCGATTCGGTTCTCCGGCGTGACAATGGTGACCTGCCCTGATGTCTCATCGCTACCGAGATCCACTGCCGGAATGGGGACCGTCAACACTCCGCTGCGTTGATCGGTGATGAGATCTGCTTCCGCGTACATTCCAGGAATAAGTACAAGATTCGGATTCGGCACATCGACCTCTGTGTCCATCGTGCGAGTCGCGGTGGCGACCTTGTCTGAAAATCGCTTTACCTGTCCTGGAAATGAGCGGCCGAGCGTCGGTACGCGGATTTCGACTTTCTGTCCGATATGCACCGTCGGCACGATCGATTCGGGCACCGGAAAAATCAGGCGCAACAGGCTGTTTTCCGATATTTTGACCAGCGGCATCGCCTGCGTGCTCGACGAGATTCCGGCCTGGATCATGGCGCCGGTGTCCGCGTACCGTTTTGTGATCACTCCTGTAAACGGCGCCGCCACTCGCGTGTAATCCAGTAATGTTTTGACTTTCTGAAGGTCCGCCTGCCCGACCTGTACTTGTTGCTCGGCGGCGGCAACACTCGATTTTGCCGCGCTGACCTGGGCCTCAGCGACCAGATCTTTGCTCTGCGCGTCATCGATCTCCTGCTGCGCGATGAGTCCCGCCCTTTGTTTTGCGACCTGGGCCAGCCGCGTGTAAGAAAGGTGCGCAATGTTGTAAGAGGATTCCGCCCGCTTTAATTCGTCCCGGGCCCGTGCCAGCTCCGCCCCATCACGATTGAATTGAGACTGCGCTCGCGCCTGATCGTCAGCCATCTCGGGAATCTCGATAATGGCAAGGATCTGCCCTTCCTGGACGCGGTCGCCGACATCGACATTGATTTTTTTCACATATCCCGCGACTTTCGCCATTACTTCGACTTCTTGATACGGCTTGAATTCGGCTGTCAGCACCACCTTGTGCGACATGTCGTCGACGGTCGCTTTCGCGACGGCGACCGTCGGTGAGTCGGGAGCTTTCGCCTCTTCGGCCTGCGCTGGAGTTCTCGCGCACGACGAGAGAAGAAGGGCAGCCAGTCCGATCGCCATAAAATATACAACCTGGATACGACGAGTCCTGTTCAACTCCATCACCTCAAATGCTCTGGTTTTTCCGGATTGCATCCGCGAGTTTATCCGCAGAAAAGTCGGCGGACGTACAGACTTGCACAATCCTCTGATCCTTCACTCGTATCTCCGCTGCAACGGCGGGAATTTCGGCTGCAAGATCGAGGGGAATCGAAACAACCCCGTGGCAGTCCGCATAGAGCAGGTCACCAGTCCGGATTTCCAGGCCAAGGATGTCCACCGGTTCGCCATAATCTATCAAATGCATATAGGAATGTGAGACGGAAACGAAAGGCGCGAACATCGGAAAGCCAAGACGTGTTACGGCCGGCAGATCCCTGACGGCAGCATTTGTAATAAGGCCGGAAAAGCGGAATGCCTTGAGGATCGCGGCATGCACTTCTCCAACAGCGGCGCCGCTGCCGGGACCGGGGTCCATATCCTGTATCACCGATATGCGCGGAATGGGAAGCCGATCCACGGAGCCCCACCAGTCTGTTCGTTCAACATACGGAGCGCCCGTCATCGAAGGATTTGAGAAACGGATCCGGCTGGTGGCCGCATAGCCCAAGAGACGAGTGTCGCCGCCCGTCATGCATCGCAGCCCGGGACGCGTGAAACCCTCGTTGCGGAGCCGGACCCGGAAATGCTCAATTGCGTTCGCGATCGTACAGGTGTCGAACTGTTGGATAGCCTCAAATTGCTCAGATGACAAGATCATTACCAGAGCTACGGTAAACGGTGGACCTGCCCCGGCCATATACCAAGTGAGGAGTATTTTTGAGACAATGAACAGGTAGAAGCGTTATTTTGGCCTTTTCCTGCGTTAGCCTGCAAAGATGCACACGATTTCCCGTTCGGAAGGCCTCCGCTCCACATCCGATATGGGTTTAAATCGCAGATTTGACCGCCTTGTCTTGAGCACCCGCCTTGCGCTCGTGGCGGGTTTCGGCGGGCTGCTTGTAATCATTACACTGGCCGGTATCGATACGATTCGCGTCCTCGAGGAGATCCGGCATAACGGCGAACAAATCCGGCAGGATTTTCTGGCCCGCAACCATGCGCTAAACAATATTCGGTCCGATGTATACCTTTCCGGCACCTATGTGCGGGATTACCTGCTCGAACCGGAAACCGAGCGCGCCGAATCCTACCGCTCCACCTTGGAACAAGTTCGAACCGGTATCGATTCCGCTCTGGCGGAGTATGGAAACAGGCTCGATCCGCAGGAAAGCAGGGACTATGCGGCACTGAAAGTCGAACTGGCACGGTACTGGGATGTTCTCGGCCCGGTGTTGAAGCTCAATGCGCGTGAACGCAAGCAACGAGGCTATGCCTTTTTGCGGGATGAAGTCTTCCCACGCCGCACCGCCATGCTCGATATCGCAAATCGAATCGCATCCATCAACGAACAACAACTGAACTCCGGCAACACGCGGGACGCCGGGCTCCTTTCAAGTTTTCAAACGCGCCTCACTCTGACGCTTGTTGTTACGCTGGTGTTGGGCCTGGCCCTGGCCATTTTCAGCATGCGCCGGATTCTCAGTCTCGAATCGAAGGCGCATCGACAGTATCAAGATGTGGCCGAAGCGCGACGGCAGCTTGAAAATCTGTCCGCCAGGCTCGTCCAGGCTCAAGAGACAGAGCGCCGGTCGCTGTCTCGCGAGTTGCACGATGAAGTGGGCCAGGCGCTCTCTGCCGTGCTGGTGGAATTGCGCAACCTGTCCACAGGACTTGCCACCCAATCTGAAGAGCAATTATGCAGACATGTGGAAACGATCAAAGGCCTTGTCGAGAATACCGTCCGTACCGTCCGGAATATGTCGCTGCTTCTCAGGCCGTCGATGCTGGACGATCTTGGTCTGATTCCCGCGCTCCGGTGGCAGGCGCGTGAGGTCTCGAGGCAGACGTGTATCGATGTAACGGTGTCCACCGATCTCGCCTCGGATAATTTGCCGGATGAATATAAAACGTGTATCTACCGCGTCGTTCAGGAAGCGCTCCGCAATTCTTCGCGTCATTCACATGCCACCGCAGTGCGCATACAGGTGCGCCAGGAACCACAACACCTTACGCTCTCCATCAGGGATAACGGCAAGGGTTTCGATATAAAACAATCGAAAGGTCTGGGCCTGCTCGGTATCGGAGAGCGGGTGGCACATCTGGGCGGCAGGTGTATGATCAATTCCGAACCCGGCAGCGGCACCGCTATCGCCATCGATCTCCCATTCACACCAAATCATCAGGATGTAAAAGAGAGTGAAACAAATTCGCATCTTGCTGGCGGATGACCACAATGTGATGAGGGCTGGCCTGAAACTCCTGCTGGAGAAACAGGCCGGCTTCAAGGTGGTCAGTGAAGCTTCGGATGGGCATCAGGCGATCGAGAATGCGCTGACCACGCGGCCGGACGTCATCGTACTCGATATCGCCATGCCCAAATTGACCGGTATCGAGGCCGCGCAGCGGATCAGTGCGCAATTGCCGCAGACGTCCATCATTATCCTGAGCATGCATTCCGACGAAGGATACGTCCTGCGCGCTCTGAAGGCCGGCGCGCGGGGCTACCTGCTCAAAGATTCGGCGGAAAGCGACCTCATCGAAGCCATCAAAGCCGTCAGCGAAGGGAAGGCCTTCTTCAGCCCCGAAATCAGCAAAGTCCTGGCCGAGGACTACGTTCGCGAGATCAAAATGCGCGGCGTCGAAGACAGTTATGATCTGCTGACCCCGCGGGAAAAAGACCTCCTGCAACTGCTGGTCGAGGGACGCTCGAATAAAGATATCGCCGGCATGCTCAATCTTAGCCTTTACACGGTCGAAACCCATCGGCGGAACCTGCAGAACAAACTGAATCTTCACAGCTTCCCGGAATTGATCCTTTACGCGGTCCGTAAGGGAATAATCTCCTAGCCGCAGATGATGCAGATACCTGCCGTTTCGCCCAGGAATACCGTGAAATTGGTATAGCAACCGTCCCGCCCTCTTTATACAGTTTTGTGACATGAGAAAAATAATTCTGCTCACCATTTTCTGCACACTCGTCTCGACGGCGGCGTTCTCCCAGGACAATGAGATACCGCATAACGATGTGAACTTCTCCGTGGGCGCCGGCGTTCCGACCGGTTCGGATACGAGCTATCTCACCAACGCGCCGATGATTGCTCTGATGTACGGCTACCGCTTCAACCGGTTCATTCAGGCCGAAAGCGGATTCCAGATGGCCTTTGGCGCAGCGAACAACCAGAACGCCGAGGAATCCGAGTTCGGAACCGTTCAGGGCGGTGATCATGAGCTGATGTTTCCGTTCAGCGGCAGATTCTACGTTCCTCTGCCTCTTGAAAAATGGCAGCTTTCGCTAGGCGGCGGGGGCGCCTATCTCCACTATGCGGAAACTGCCGTCAACGCCCAGGGTAGTCCCTGTTTCACATGCACGACGCGGGGCGGATGGGGCACCCAGGGGTTTCTCACGATCCGGTACCTCATCGGCGACAACTTCTACGTCGGAACAACGGCGCAAGTTGTTTCGGCCCATATCAACGGCGATGCAGTCGGCAATGTCCCTGCGATCAGCACGACGGATCAATGGACCAACGTATTGTTCAATCTCGGCTTCAGGTTCTGATTCCGGCCTGGAATATGGATATGAGACTGATTTCCAGTTTGCTGTTGGCGTGCAGCCTGGTCTTGTGGGCTCCGGCGGCCGCACATGGACAGCGGACGGGTTTCTCGATCGGAATGCCGTCCTCGGCGCCTTCCTCCGGCGCATCCGGATCCGCTCAAGCCCACGCTCCGGCGATGCCTCCACTCCCGGGGCCGCTGCCTTCGGTTTCGACAAACTCGGCGGGACAGATGAAATCCTTGAATCTGTCTTCGACGCATCTGACGCCGCCGGCCGTGAACTTGTTCGCGCCGGCGGTGGCGGGACGCCCCGGAATTCTGCCGCAAGTGCCGTACGCGATGGATCCGATTGCCGGCCGAAGCACGATTTCGATAGCATTGGATAAGCCGGGCATGTGCGCGCAGCGGCCCTGAAGCGCAGGTAGCCGCGGGCTAAAGGCAGGCTAAAGGCCGGCGCCCGCGTGCCCAACCCTCTCACTCTCCAGCTGAACGCCCCAGGGTTCTTCCTGGCCGGTGTCGTCAAATTGAACAGGCTCATAAAGGAAACGTCAATGAGACAGGCATGAATTCGGGAGACTCAGACAAAAGCCGACATCAATACCGGACCACTCTGGATAAAATCGCCGTGGTCCCGAGTGTAAAGGGCCCGCTGAGGTCGTGTGAAAATGTCGCAAGCTTTCGACCTGACCGATCGCAGACAAGCACAGGCGGCGAAGCGTCTTCTCGCATCTGTCGTGGAATCCTCCGCCGACGGCATCATCAGCGAGGACCTGAACGGTATCGTGACGAGCTGGAACAGGGGCGCCGAGCGAATGTTCGGCTACTCCGCGGAAGAAATCATTGGCCGCACAATTTCTATAATCGTCCCTTCCGGAACCGGGAGTGAGATACCTGGCGTGCTGGAGGCCATAAAACGAGGAGAGGCGATCGAGCAATACGAAACTGTCCGGATGGCAAAGAACGGGAAGCTGATAAATGTATCCATAACATGGTCGCCGCTCTACGACTCGGAAGGGCGCGTTGCGGGCGCATCCAAGGTGGTCCGCGACATTAGCGAGCGCAAGCAGATGGAAGAGCAGCGGATGGAATTGATCGCAAAGGAACGGGCGCTTGCCATGGAAAGAGCGCTGCGCGAGACGGAGGCCGAGCTTGCTCGCGTCGCTCGGGCTTTATCCGTGGGCGAACTGACAACGTCGATTGCTCACGAGATCAATCAGCCGCTCGCCGGCGTGGTCACCAATGCGGAAGCGGGACTCCGCTGGCTAAGCCGTGAGACACCGAACATCGAAAAAGCCAAGGCATCGTTGGCGCTGATCGTCAGGGACGGGAACCGGGCCAGCGCTGTGATCCGGGGGATTCGTGAACTCTTGACAAAGGAACGCCCGCAGACCACATCACTCGACATTAACGAAGTCATCAGGGAAGTGCTTGCACTCGCGCACGCCGAATTGACGAAACGAGGAATCACTCCGTATTCCGAACTTGCGCCGGATCTTCCGCCGGTTCTCAGTGATCGAGTCCAACTACAGCAGGTCATCTTGAACCTGATTATGAACAGTGCTGACGCCATGGCCTCGATAGACAGACCAAAGGAACTCTTCATAACATCACAAAAGCCTATTGACAGCGGCGTTTTGGTAACGGTGCGAGACTCCGGCATAGGCATCCATCCCCAGGACGTGGACCTCATCTTCGAACCTTTCTTTACGACCAAGCCGGCGGGAATCGGAATGGGCCTAGCGTTGAGCCGTTCGATCGTTGAGTCGCATGGCGGCAGAATCTGGCCGCAATTGAACGAAGGTCCCGGCCTGACGGTGCAATTCAGCCTGCCGGCGGCCGCCGCCGAACAGAAATTCGCTGCTGCGAGCAAACTGTGAGTCTCGACACCTCCGCAGTTTTTGTGGTCGAAGACGATGTTTCTGTGCGGGAAGCATTGAAAAACCTATTCGGCTCGGTCGGGCTGAACGTCAAAACCTTTAGAGCTGCGGACGAGTTTCTGGCTAAGCAGCAGCCGGACGTGCCGGGTTGTCTTGTATTGGACGTCCGTCTTCCTGGCGCCAGCGGACTCGATTTGCAGCAAGAACTCGTGAAGGCGAATATCCAGATGCCGATCGTCTTCCTCACTGGATACGGCGACATTCCAATGTCGGTTCAGGCGATGAAGGCTGGTGCGGTGGACTTTCTCACCAAACCTTTCCGCGACCAGGATTTGCTGGATGCGGTTAAGCAAGCGATCGAGCGGGATCGCGCGGCGCGGACAGAACAATCCCAACTTATGGAATTACGCGCCCGCTACAAGTCATTGTCACCCCGCGAGCAGGAAGTAATGGCGTTGGTGATTCGAGGCCTGCTCAACAAGCAGACCGCCGCTGAGTTGGGTAAAACGGAACAGACCATAAAACTGCATCGAGGCAGGGTGATGCACAAAATGAAAGCGGAATCGCTCGCGGATCTCGTCAAGATGGCGCAAAAGCTTGGCGTTTGAACTCCTCTCCCCTGCCACGCGTGGAGCACGGATCCGGCTATACGAAAGTCTAGTTTCACTACCCAAAGGCAGAGTCATCATCCATCCCGCTGTGGAGCTAACATGTGTCGAGAATCTGAAGGCAAAGGATCGTAAAACATTGAGACACGGAGTTTCTTAAATGCCACGATTTGACCGTCGATACGCCGCGGGACTTCAGGTCGCGATTTGGCTCAGCCTGGCTCTCGTCTTCGTGGCGGATCTGGCTACCCCTCTCGGTATTTCGGTTTGGGTGCTTTACCTCGTCCCGCTGATCGTATGTTTATTCGGATGGCGGCCGGCAATGCCGGTTATTGTTTCCGTACTCACCACGGTCCTGATCGTCCTTGGATTTTTTCTCAAGCCGCCGGGAATCGCGCCATCGATTGCCATACTCGACCGGGTCTTTGGCGTTACGGTCGTCTGGACGGTCGGCATCACGGGGCACCAACTCCTTAAGAACAAGCTGATCGTCAGCGAACAAAACTGGTTGCGTGACGGCCAGAACCGGCTTGGGGCTCACATGCAGGGCGAGCAGGTCCTGCATGCATTAGGCGATAAAGTGATCCGCTTTCTAAGCGAGTATCTTAACGCTCAGGTTGGCGCGATTTACGTCCGATCGGAAGAGGGTGTGTTTGAGCGTTTTGCCTCTTATGCGCTAGACCTGGCGCTGGCTCCGGGGAACGAAAGAATTCTGCCGGGTGCAGGCCTGTCCGGACAAGTGATTAAAGACCGCCGGGCGTTTGTGCTGAAGGAATTACCTGCGGATTACATGCGCATCTCCTCCACTCTGGGCAATTCCAAACCGGCGGCTCTCATCGTGGTTCCTGCGCTCGCCGAAGGCGAAGTGGAGGCTGTTATCGAGCTCGGTTTTATTACAGAAACCGATGCCTTGGATGTGAACTTCCTGGAACTCGTGGGCGAATCCATCGGTATGGCAGTTCGGGCATCGAAATATCGCACGCGGCTCGAAGAATTGCTGGAAGAGACGCAGCGTCAGGCTGATGAGCTTCAGGCTCAAAGCGAGGAATTGCGGGTATCCAACGAAGAACTCGAGTCGCAGAGCCGTGCATTAAGAGAATCTCAGAAGCTCCAGGACTCACAACAATCGGAACTGGAAGCAACGAACACCCAGCTCGAAGAAACCAACGCGCAACTTGAGGAACAAAAGCGCGTCCTGGAAGCCCAGAAGCTCGAACTCAGCGGCGCCGACGCTGCCCTTCGCGAACGAGCGGAGGAACTGGCTCGCGCCAGCCAGTATAAGTCCGAATTCCTGGCCAACATGAGCCACGAGTTGCGCACTCCATTAAACAGCTCATTGATCCTTTCGAAACTTCTCGCGGATAACAAATCGGGCAATCTCACGGACGAACAGGTGAAGTTCGCCAATACGATCTATTCCGCCGGCAACGATCTCTTGAATCTGGTTAACGACATTTTGGATCTTTCGAAAATTGAGGCCGGCGGGGTGCAAGTTCAGCCGGATACCGTTTCCATTGCCCGGTTGACGGATAGTCTGGTTCAGACATTCCAACCGGTGGCCGCAGAACGGAAGTTGTCGTTCACTGTGGAGACCGATAGCAACACGCCGGCGTTCCTGATCACTGATCCGCAGCGTCTCCGGCAGGTTTTGAACAACCTGCTCTCCAACGCATTCAAGTTCAGTGAAAAGGGCGGCGTCTCCGTGCGTGTATCCACGGCGCCAAACGACGCTGTTGCCTTTGCCGTGAAGGACACCGGCATCGGCATACCTCAGGAACAGCAGCAGGTGATATTCGACGCGTTCCGGCAGGCGGACGGCAGCACTCAGCGCAAATACGGAGGCACCGGTCTTGGGCTCTCCATTTCGCAGGATCTGGCGACGCTGTTGGGAGGCAAAATCCTTGTCGAAAGCGCCGTCGGCGAGGGAAGCACATTCAGCCTCATCGTGCCCCGCGAATCTCCTGCACAACCGGCGGACCGGAAAATGGCGGCAAGAGCGGCAACCGCAGTAGTGAACCGGCACGAACCACTCAGGCGGGAACCGCCGGTGGCGCCAAGCCCCAAGCCGGCTCCCGCTGTTTACGTAGAGGATGACCGGTCGAAGCTCCACACGGGTCAGGGAACGCGAACGCTGCTGGTGATCGAAGACGATGAGCGTTTCGCCCGTATTCTCTACGATCTCGCGCATGAGGTTGGTTTTCAATGTGTGATTGCGGGCACCGCAGCCGACGGCCTTGCGCTCGTCCGCGAAATTCAGCCGAGCGCGGTGATTCTGGATATGCGCTTGCCGGATCAATCCGGTCTCTACGTTCTCGATCAACTGAAGCGCACGCCGGCCACCCGCCATATTCCGGTTCATGTTGTTTCTGTTGCGGATAACACCTGTACGGCGCGGGAACTGGGTGCGGTCGGGTACGCGATCAAACCCGTTAAACGTGAAGAGCTGATTTCCGCGCTCCGCAAACTGGAATCGAAGCTGGACCAGACTGTCCGCCGCATTTTGATTGTCGAAGACGACGATCGCCAGCGCGAAAGCATTCAACGGCTGCTCGAAAGCCCCGGCGTGCAGCTTACGGCTGTGGCCTCGGCGGCGGAAACACTCGAACAACTTCGAGCGGCCACCTTCGACTGCGTTGTAATGGATCTCGGCCTGAATGACATGACCGGATACGACCTTCTGGATCGAATGGCAAATGAAGAGGCGTATTCATTTCCGCCGGTGATCATATATACAGGCCGTGTACTGGAGCCGTTGGATGAACAGCGGCTTCGACGCTACTCGCAGTCCATCATTATCAAGGGCGCCCGCTCTCCAGAGAGACTCCTGGATGAGGTTACGCTCTTTCTGCATCAGGTGGAGTCGAGACTTCCCGCCGACCAGCAGCGGATGCTGCGTCTGGTACGCGACCGCGACAGCGTTCTTGAAGGACGGCGGATACTGGTGGTCGAAGATGACGTCCGCAGCATTTTCGCCATTACGAGCATTCTTGAACCTAAGGGAGCGAAGATCGAGATTGCCCGCAACGGAAAAGAAGCGATTGAAATTGTCGAGCGCGGCCTGAAGCAAAAGCCGATTCCAAGCGCAGGCCTCGCCAGTGAATCAGGCCCGATCGATCTTGTGTTGATGGATATCATGATGCCCGAAATGGATGGGCTGACGGCGACCCGGCAAATCCGGAGCAGAGGTGAATTTGCGCGTCTTCCGATTATTGCGCTCACTGCCAAGGCAATGCCGGACGATCGCGAGCAATGCATTGCCGCCGGCGCCAACGACTACATCTCAAAACCCCTGGATGTGGATAAGCTCGTCTCGTTAACCCGTGTATGGATGCCCAAGTCATGAAAGTCAAAACGGACGCCCGGCAAGATGCCCGCATCGATATTGAAACAGAACTCCTGCTGGAAGCGATCTACCGGAAATACCACTATGATTTTCGCGGGTATGTGCGGCCGCCCTTGCAGCGCAGACTTGCAGAAGCGCTTCCAAAGTTCGGCTGTCGTACATTGTCAGCGCTTCAGGACCGGCTCATTCATGACCCGATGGTGTTGTCGGCGGTGTTGGATCGCCTGACGATACAGTTCAGCGAAATGTTTCGCGATCCTTCTTACTTCCGTTCCCTGAGGGAAGATGTAATGCCGATCCTCCGCACGTATCCTTCATTGAAGGTCTGGTGTGCAGGCTGCGGTTCCGGTGAAGAGGCTTATTCGCTGGCCATTCTGTTCCGAGAGGAAGGATTACTGGAACGAACCACAATCTACGCGACGGACATCAATCGCGACGCTCTGAGAAAGGCCGAAGCTGGTATTTATAATATCGAGCGAATGCCCGCCTTCAGCAGGAATTATCAGCAGACAGGCGCATCGGGATCGCTCTCTGACTATTACACTGCGGCGTATGGGGCGGTCACATTGGACAAATCATTGCAGCGTCATATTCTTTTCGCGGACCACAGCCTTGCCACCGATCAGGTATTCTCAGAAGTGCATTTCGTTTCGTGCCGCAATGTCCTCATTTATTTTGACCGGGAGCTTCAATCGCATTGTTTTGGACTGTTCGACGAATCGCTATGCCACAGAGGGTTCCTCGGTCTTGGAGCCCAGGAAACGTTGCGCTCCGCGAAATGGGCAAATCGTTTTGAACCGGTCGCCGTCAAGGACCGGATTTTTCGCAAAATACGATGAGGGCTCTCTGAAGGAGTTGTAATGGCAAATACAATCGCGAAAGTGCTTCTGGTAGATGACCACATGGACAATCTTACCGTTCTTGAAGCCGTGCTGAAGTCAGACGACCTTCAATTGCTGAAAGCGAGATCCGGCCGCGAGGCCCTGGAAATCCTTCTTGCCCATGAAATTGCGCTTGCGCTGATCGACGTACAGATGCCGGAGATGGACGGGTTGGAGCTTGCGCAGCTCATGCGAGGAACCGAAAGATCAAGGAGGATTCCGATTCTATTCATTACCGCTTCGTTGCACAATCCACAGAGGGTTTTCAAAGGATATTCACTCGGCGCCGTCGATTTCATATTCAAACCGGTGGAGCCGCATATCTTGAAAACCAAGGTCGACGTGTTTGTCCAGCTTCACCGGCAGAACCGGCAAATCGCCGAACAGCTCGAAGAGCAGCACGAAATACTCAGGCTCAACGAACTGTTATCCGCAGCAATCGCCCATGATTTGCGAAATCCACTGCAGAGCATCGCCGCTGGAGCGGCAGTGGTTCTTCAGAAATCCAGCGACGAATGCATCGTCCGCTCGACCGCCGAGCGCATCCATGCGAGTTGTGTCCGAATGACAAAACTGATTGAGGACCTCCTCGACTTTTCAAACCTTCGATTAACGGGGTCTTTCCCTGTGAAGCCCGCGGGCACGAGCTTGCTGGAAATCGTGAAGAAGGTCATCGCGGAACACGAGTTGGCCGATGCAACAGCCACTATCAACCTTACTGCGATTGGCGACTTGCAGGGGACGTGGGACGAATCGCGCATGTGCCAGGCAGTCTCGAATCTAATTGGCAATGCGCTCAACCACGGTGATCGCAGTGAACCGGTTACTATTGTGCTGAACGGCGCTCACCCGGATGACATCGTCTGCTCGGTCCACAATAAGGGGCATATTCCGGATTCGGTTTTGCCGTACGTTTTCGACCCGTTCAGGTCCTCTGCATCAAAGGGCTCTGGTGTGAGCGGGCTCGGCTTAGGTTTGTACATCGTTGCGCAGATTGTGAAGACTCATGGCGGTTCCATTGGCGTAGACTCCAAACCGGACACGGGAACCGGTTTTACGATAGAGCTGCCGCGGCACGTTCCCGGTGCCCACCAGATGCGAATGGAGCGCTGCCTGGGCGCCTGATCCTGTTCCTCTTCGCGGCCTATACCAAAGTGTAGTTCTACACGCTCTAAGTAGAATAGCTATCCAGCCGCGGCAACCCTACTATCGAACAATGCGATTTCCGGAAGGTGTGATCTCGGTTGTTGATGACGACGAATCGGTTCGCGCGTCAACCGGGAATCTACTCCGATCCGTTGGCTATCGAGTCGAAACTTTTGCAGCGGCCCATGATCTCCTGAATTCAAGAGCGCTCGAAGAAACCGGCTGTCTGCTTCTGGATTTCCGCATGCCGGGCATCGATGGCTTGCAGTTGCAACGGCGCCTGCACGACGGCGGCTTCCGTATTCCGATCATCTTCATCACCGCGTTCGATGATAGATTTCTGCGGCAAAGGGCAATGGAGTGCGGCGCAGTAAACGTGCTGCACAAGCCATTCGATGCGGCGCTCCTCCTGGAGGCCGTCCGGATCGCGCTGCATCGAAGCCGCTCGGCACACATTCCTCATGCAAAACTCATGGAAGCCGCGGAGTCTTGTCTCACCGAAACGGCTGAAGTGACCCGCGTTTTATCGGCACGGGAATCCGAACACCTTGGCGAATGTTCCGAGTGCGTTGATGCGCTTGCAAATATGGTCCGTGAAATGGTTCGCGGCCGTCACGAAAAGAAAGCTCAGGCAATGGGATCAGACGAGTGATTCATCAGCTTCCAGATTCGAATTCCACGATGCTCAAACGTCCGAACTTGTAAGGCTCCTGATCCAAATCGCGGGCGGGAACCAATCACAACGGTTATCTCAATGAGAATACGAAGTTCTCAGTCTCCTGGCTTCCGGGCTGTCCCTGTCGGAAATGGCCAACAAGCTCGCATTGAGTCCTAAAACCATAAGCACATATCGCGTGCGCCTGCTGGAAAAGCTGAATTTGCGAAACAACGGCGAACTGATGCGTTATGCCTACCAGGAGGGCATCATGCATTGAGATCATACCGGGCGTTGCTGTAACACCTGCTCGACTTGGTAAATACGATCACGCAAATCGCCACCGATTTCTCCAGAGGACGCGCTGTGTTCGAGATCTCTGACCAGATCGAGGTGATCAGCGGACGATGCCGAAAGCCGCCTTTTCCTCGCCTTCCTCCTTCAGTCTTTGCGCGACGCGTACAAGCAGCGGCCCGAGGGCGGTTTGTGACCAGAACCACTCGTAGAGGGCATTGTCCCGGTCATGAGGCCGCTGTTGCATCCGCGCTTCCAGCATGAATGCCTTCAGGTCGTCGGCAGCACGCCGGATGAACAAGGGAGCCGGGGTGCCGGCCGGCTTTTCCGGATAAGCCTCAGGCGCGCCTGCCGCGTATGCCTCGAGGAAGCGGACGAGTCCGCGGAATCGGCGCTGGGGTATGCCGGAGTTTCCGACGGCGGTCCGGCCGTCGTGTTCCTTAAGCCAGCGCTCGTAATAGCCCCGCATGGACGTTAAATCGTCCGCCGGATCGCGCTTCGCAGTGCCCGGTACGATTTCGCTGGCCTGGATCAGCCGCACCGGCGCGTCTGCAGCCTCCGGGAATTCCGCGAGTACAGGTGCGGACGCGCCAAAGAGATCCAGCGCCGCGCTGAGAACTCTGTGTTGAAACTCCGCGTCGTCCGGCTTACCCAGAGCATAACCGTAGGGAAAGGGCACAAAGAGAGCGCGCGGCGGCTTGGTACGCCGGGCATGTTCTTTGAGGAGCACCAGACTGCACGTGGGCAATCCCGCTCCCTCCATCGCGCGGGCGAGCACACTGACCGTGTGCGTGCAATTGGGTCAGGTTGGAGTCAAAAGCGCCGCACCGGCCCCTTCCGCGAGGAGCAGGCGCGCGACCTCGGGCCCCGTCTCCTCCAGAATCTTTTTAGGGTTTGTCTGGGCCCCCATGAAGGAGTAGTCATGTAAAGTTCTCGATCCCAGCGTGCCCCGTTCCACCAACTCCCGAAGCCGGTCGCGGGGGAATGTGACGTTCAGGTCCCGGTATATCGCGGTGCGATCGAAACCGATGCTGTTATGGCTCTGAAGGATGTCCCGGGCCGGCGTATCGGAAGGAATCGGACGGTAACTCTGATCGCCGGGAGAAAAGGGATGGTCCCCGCGGCAGTGCAACCCCGCTGTCGTCACCAATGCCAGCTTGAGTTTCCGGAGCGGCTCGCGCAATGGAACGAATGGAGAGTCATCGTACTCGAAACACGGAAAGTTCAGCACCGCCTGGCGCTGCGCGGCACTCAGATCTTCGATGTGCGGCATGTCGGTCCGGTTTCCCTTCGCTCCTTTCCACATGAAAATACCATGCGGATTGCAGTTCAGTCCTCGAAGAGTTCCAAACCCTCCGTCAACGCTCTGGCGATCTCCGCCTGTCCGATAACGCCCTTGATATCGAGGCGCCCGGCGAGCCGGCCGGCGCCTTTCGCCACGCGCGCCGTGACGATCGCAACGGATGCCCGAGCGTGTTGCATCGTGGCAAGCAGCTCGAAAAGGGTGGCCTCTGCTGTGACCGTAACGAAGTCCGGCCGCACGAGTTGATCGAGCCGCCTCGCGTTGCGTAAGACGTCAGTGTGCGTCAGAGCCCACTCGCGCGAAATGAATCCCGCGATCTGGTCATCCTTGACGAAGACAAAATAAGCCGCGCCATTCCCATCTTCATCAAACGTCATGCGCGCCGGCGCCGAGCCGGCCGGAAGAACGTCGGCCTTGGAGATGGCGAGACCGGCCACGTGACGCACAAGATGGGCGTTTGCCTGCAGCGCGTAGGGCATGACATGGCCGCGGCGCACCAGTTTCATGGTGTAAATGCTCTCAGGAAGTATCAGGCGGCGAAGACCATAGCTGACGGCCACAACAAACGTCATCGGCAGGACGACCGCATAGTTCAGGGTCATCTCAAAAATCATGACGATTGCCGTCAGAGCGGCGCCGGTCGCTCCTGCGACAAGGCCGGCCATTCCCGCAAGCGCGAATACCGCCGGATGAATTTCGAGCGCGGGAAGGAAGTGCTGAAGAACGCCTGCATAGGCGGCTCCCAGCGTGGCGCCCATGAAGAGCGATGGAGAAAAAATACCGCCGGAAGCACCCGAGCCGAGGGTGCAGGATGTCGCCACGAGTTTCAACAGCCAAAGCAGCAATAAGAACCAGATACTACGCACAGAGCCGGTGAGCACGTCGATAATCGTCGCGTATCCGACACCTTCGATGTAGTAGTGTCCCGTCAGCCGGAACAGCGTCGTAAACATCACTCCGACGATGAGCATTCCGATGGCGTGGCGGATGTATGGATGCTTCGGAACGAGTTGCTCGAACAGGTCTTCACCGCCGTAAAGCATGCGGATAAAGACCACCGAAGCCGCGGCCGACACCACACCGAGACAGGCGTATGCCGGTAACAGCGCCGCCGTTTCCGGAATATGCAATGGCGGCACGGGAAATGCGGGAGCGCTGCCGAACAGATAGCGGGCCACGTAGGTCGCGGTTGTGGTTGCGAGAGCGACCGGTACCAGTGTCCGGGCGCTGACCTCATGAAGCAGTACTTCGACGGCAAACAGCATCCCGCCGATCGGGGTGTTGAATGTGGCGGCAATGCCGGCGCCGCCTCCCGCCGCAACCAGCGTCGCTCTCTGCCAACGCGACACCCGGATCATTCGGCCGCTGAAGGACGCAAACGCGGCTCCGATCTGTATGATCGGGCCTTCCCTGCCGACCGATCCTCCCGTTCCGATCGAGATCGCGGATGCCAACGCTTTGATCGCGGCCACCACGGGACGGATCACGCTGTTTTTGTAATAGATGGCATCCATGACCTCCGGAACGCCGTGCCCGCTGGCTTCAGGCGCAAAAGTCAGGACGAGAAATATAACGCATATACTGCCGGCGATCGGGACAAATGCCACCGCCGGACCCCAGGGGCCGGCCGGTGTATGGCGATTGGTGTCGTATACAGTCGAAAGCCGGCCAAGGAACGCCAGGTTGTGGCACAACGCAATCAGAATGCGAAATCCGAATGCGCCCAGACCGGCGACGAAGCCCAGCACCACCGCGAGAGCGCCAAAGACCGGCGGCGAAAGAGACCGGTGCGTCTCGTCCACGATCTGCCTGTTGAGGGCCGCGGCCGGGGGGCGAACTTCCGGCGGCATTAGTGAGCCGCATGGATGACTCTGACGATCTCGACCGAGCAAGCCGCATGATGGACCACCGCGTCGGAGACGCTGCCGGTAAGCAATCGCTTCAATCCACTCCGGCCATGCGACCCGAGTACGATCAGATCTGCGCCCCATGCCTGGGCTTCATCGAGAATCTCGCCTCTGGCATCACCCTCATGAACGGTCCACTCTGTGCTGAACCCGGCCGCCTCGAGCCTGGCTGCCGCGCTCGTGAGCAGTTGCCGGGCCTCTTCATACTGCTCGTGTCTCGCCGTTTCGTAGTCGGGATACTCTTTACTGCCCTTGGCCTGGGCGCGCCGGGTGGGAAACGGATCGGCAACATGCAGAAGGCGGAGCGTTGTGTCTGCCGGCCGCATCTCGGCGCTCAACATCTGTATGATGGCATCTGAGTAGGGAGAATCATCGACGGCAACCAGAACTTTAAGCATCTGATTTGGCCTCCACTCCCGAATATCCGGAGCCGTCGTGAACCGGAGCCCGGCTTCAGTCCGGACATCGCCGATGTCTGTTCGATAGAAAACAGAAGTGCACGTCACATTCCCGAATACGCTGGCAGTAATAAATCCGGCAAAAAAGGCGGGACGGCGGGCGCTCTCGGATATCCTGCGTTCGGTGATGCCGAACGCAGGATTACGTTCGGCTACAACCCCTTAAAATGTCGACGATTTCGCATGGCGGTTCTTTACAGGCGATTGCAGTTCCTGGGCCTTCTTTAATTCTGTTTCGACGACAGGCATGAGGTTGTTTGCATAGTCGCGCACATCCGGATCGGCAGGCGAGCTTGCTTCACCCTTGAGCATACCGGCCAGTTGTCCTTCATCCTGTACCGTCAGTTTCAGGAATTCCTTGTCAAGAGTACGGCGCGAACTCCGCTTGAGCTGCGTTACGTCTTTTGAGTCCTCCGCGGGCGCAGCCGGTTGCTTCAGCTTGTATTTTTGAGCGAGTTGGGACAGTTTTTGCAGGGATTCGATATCGTCTTTGATCACCATATCGGCGTACGTCTTTATATTCTTATTGGCCGACTTATTGCGCGCAATCACGGCGAGATCTCGCTCATTGGCCGCTTCCTGTTGCGCCTGAAACAGAAAATTCTGGCCGGCCGCGCTGAGTACGGGGTCGGGAACAGAAGCCTGTATCGGTTGATTATGGGCGCAACCGGCAAGGACCAATATGGCGCCTGCGACGGCTGCATTGATCATTAACGGACGACCGCTTTTCATGCTTCCTCCTAACAAATTGAAATTGTTTCCGGTGAACCTAACGAGGAAAGAAGTCGCGGAGCCGAAAGTGAATGCGCTTGGAGGGCTTTGGCCCCGCGAACCGAGTTCATAGAAGCCTCAACAAAACACGTGATAGCTTCAGTTATCGTAGCACGATATCCATAGGCTGCAATAGCAGATGCAGGCAGCGCTCAGGCAGCGCGTTTTTCATGGTGTGACCGGAGCGGCAACTCGACGACAAAGGTGGCGCCTTTACCCTCTCCTGCACTATCTGCACACACGCTTCCCCCGTGTTTTTCCACCAGTTCGCGAACGATCGCAAGGCCGAGACCCGCACCAGGCGCGTCTGAAACGCCGCGCTTGAACGGCACGAAGATGTGGGGAAGCAGGTTATGAGGAATTCCGATGCCGCTATCGCTAATTGTGATGCGAAACGACGCCGCTGACGTTTGACACGTCACATGTATGCTTCCTCGCGGTGGAGTGAATTTCACGGCATTTTGAAGCAGGTTGGTAAAGATCTGGGTCAGCCACGTGGGGTTCGCCGTAAGGATTCGGGGCTCGCAGTCGAACAGGTCTATTCGGAGTTTCTTCGATTCCGCGGCCAGTCGAATGGTCTCAACTGCATCATAAATAATGGCGGACAAATTGCAGGTTTTGAAATCCGCTTCGGCTTGCCTGGATTTGACCCTATACAGTTCCAGCAATCCTTCCATCAGCTCAAGCTGCTTCTGCGCGTTGCGTTCGATGACAGTGAAAGCGTGATCGATCTCCGATTCCTTTTTCAACTGCCCGCTTTTTCTGATCGCTGTCCAACCAAGGATTGCAGTAAGCGGAACCCGTATATCGTGCGCCAGTGTTGCGACCATCTGTTCGAGGACATCATTGGTGTTTTCCAGCTCTTGAAACATAGTGTTTCGCTCGTCCTCAGCTGTCTTTTGCCGGGTCAAATCGCGGAGAATCTTGACGTATCCTTTAAGGCCGCCGTCATGGTCGCGTAACACCGTCAGAATTCCGTAGCCCCAAAAGCGCGATCCGTCCTTTCGCAAGTGCCATCGCTCGTCCCGGGTTTCCCCATTTTGTTCTGCGCTCGAAAGCTCTTCCTCAAAGGCGTTACGCTCATCCGGAGGAAATATCATTCTGAGGCTTCGTCCGTGGTCTGCCGCATCGAGTCCGATAATCCGTTTTGCTCCAGAGTTGAAATCTAAAATGATCCCATCGGGGGCGGTAACTAATATGGCGTAGTCCGTGACATTGTCCATCAAGAGCCGAAATCGGGAATTCGACAATTCGACTGCGCTTTGCAACCGCTTTTCGCGATACGCCCAGAGCGTCAGGGCACTGGAGGCGGCGAGAAACAAGACCGTCCGGATTACCAGCTCCTCCGGTGGTCCTTTGAATATTGTGCCGCTCAAAACTGCACCAATGGCAATGGCAGCGAAAGCCGCCAGAGGGCCGACATACCAAGCTGATACGAAAACTGCCAACATCAGAAGGACATAATTGGGCGCAGCATGAAATGGAATTGCGGCAGTCGCAAAAATAGCAACAGCAACAGACAGTATAGCCACCGTGTAGGTCTTGATATGAACGGCACCGGGACTCATCTTGTGCGCCAGATACCGGATTCGAAACCGTTGGTTGCGGCTCGATTCAGGATTAAGAGCTGAGCGGACATCAAGCACAACACCCCAGATTTTATCTCTACTTTTAGCCTACACCTTTTACGGAAATTGTGACGCCGCATCAGCGGTTGAATTGTCTGGGAGCAACCGCGTATAGTATGACGAGGTATCGCCTCACGATACCTGCCGTTTGATGAGAGAATTCGTGGGATCCAACGCACGCATACTATTACTGATCGCCTGTCTGTTTTTCGTGCTGGACGTGTTGTCGCCGTTGACACCCACACCGATGGCGCAGATTACGAACTTTGTTGCGATTGCAATTTGCGCGTCCTCCCTTGTTGGCCTGTTCTGGCATTTCCGACTCGCGCTGGGCCGCGACACTCTGACGGCCGTACCTTACTTTCTTCCCTGCCTGAATCCCGCCGTATCGATTTGCATACTTCTGTGTTAGCTCGCATCTCCGAAAGCGGGTCTTCCGTGGAACGAAGGAGATGTGCGTTGAAAGTAATTCCCGAAACTGTCAGACAATTTCTAGTTAAACATATTCATTCTGTTGATGCCCTCGAAATCCTGCTCCTGCTTCGCCAACAACCCGATAAAGAGTGGGGCCCACTGGCACTGAGCAGAGAACTGCGGACCGAGCGAACGAGCGCCCTGGCTCGCCTGCAAATGTTGTCAGCCGCCGGAATGCTGTCGTCACGTTATGCAGGGAGCGAACAGACATTCCGATATCAGCCATCGACGCCTGCACTCGAGCGAACGATAAACGAGTTGGCAAAGTGGTATTCCTCACACCGGGTTGCGGTGATTGCGCTGATCTATTCAGACGCCGCGGAAAAGCTTTTCACCGGTTCAGACGGGTCGGCCAGATAGAAACGAATCGAATTCCATCGCTGAGGAATGCAGACCAGGCTAGCTCGAGTGGCTCAAACTGAAGATGAGGATGGTGAGCACGATCAGGCTGACAGCGACGTATAGATTGTCGCGTTCAAAATAGAACCCCACAGCGGCCAGCGCCACGCGGGCAACCGGTGTGGCAATCAGCACGAGCAGTCCGAACTGGATCAATGCCTCGCTGTTGAGATGGAAGGCGGAACGGACAATCCCGCCAATCGTTCGCAGATCGGCGCTCTCTGAGGTGAATTTTGCGTAACGCGGCTGCTCCGCATGGTGCTGGACCAGATAGAGCGCGCCCGCCGCGCTGACGATGACTGCAGCCGCGAGGACGCCTGTGCGGAGGACGGTCCCGATCATCGATTGAAGTTGCCGGTCCGTCATTGCCGTTCAGATCCTTCCGGTTATTCCGTTAAAAATCATCTCCGCCGCCAGCACGAAGATCACTGCCGCGAATACTTTCCTCAAGGCGGGAACGCTTGCGCGAACAAGGATTTTGGTGCCGAGCAATGCGCCGCAAAGCACGCCAAGCATAACCGGCATCGCAAGGCCCGGATCGATGTAACCGCGGCTGAGGTAAACGCCCGCGCTCGCCGCGGCGGTGACGCCGATCATGAAATTGCTCGTCGTGGTCGAGACCTTGAAGGGAATCCGCATCGCCCGATCCATCGCGATCACTTTTACGGCGCCTGAACCGATCCCCAGCAGTCCCGACAATGCACCTGCCCCGATCATCAAACCGAACCCGGCTGGAACATTTCGCACGCCGTACGGAATAGGCCCATCGGGCCCGGGATACGTACCGTGCAGCTTGAATCTCCTGGCCAGCGCGTCTTCGGCTGCAGACTCGCCGCCGGAACGCCTGAAATCAGATACGGACTGGTATGCCGAATAAAGCAGAGTGACGCCGAAGACGATTGCAATGGTCCCGGTCGTTACGTAGGTTGCAAGGAAAGCTCCAAATAGAGCCCCGATCGTTGTTGCGATTTCCAGCAGCATTCCGATTCTGATGTTGGAATAACCTTCCCGGACGTATGCAGACGCGGAACCGGAGGATGTGGCGATGACGGACACCAGAGAGGCGCCGATCGCGTACCGGATATCCACTCCGAACGCGAGCGACAGCGCGGGCACGATGACCACACCCCCACCGAGGCCGGTGAGCGCTCCAAGCAATCCTGCGATGAATGCCGTCAACCCAAGAAGTAAAGTGAATTCGAGTGTCGTCACAATCCGGCTGAAAAAACATCTTACCGGAGCGCGATGCAACTTACATACTGGGGCTTTGCACAAAAACGCGATTTCAACATGTCGCGTGAAAATCAGGCTTCGCGCGCCCAGCGGATCAGGGTCGCGAAGTTCGGCGGCTTGCCGTGCATGAGCAGGCCGATCTTGAAGACCTTACCGGCGAACCAGACGGTAACACAGGCAGCGCCGATGCCGATCAAAGCGGTCAGCCAGATCTGCCAGGACGGCGGAGGTGAATCGGAAGCCATGCGCGCGATCATCGCGAAGGTATTCACGGGAGGCACGAAACTGACGGCGACGCTGAACGTGGAGTTGGGTGCGCGGCCGATAATCGGCGCCAGAATATACGGAGCAATCAGCAGGAGCATGATGGGTCCCATCAGCGATTGCGCGTCGGACAGTTGATTCACCGCCGCTCCGATCGACATCATCAACGCGCCGTAGACGAGATAGGTAATCAGGAAGAACACAATCAGATAAAGCACCAGCTTCGGATCCACCGCACTCAACATTGAGAATGTCGACAGCGCATACAAGCCCAGTCCGATATAGACCAGAAGCACCGACAGGCTCACGCCCAGCTGGCCGATCAGCTTGCCGGCCATCAGTTCGATCGGCGACACCGCGCTGAGCAGAATTTCCACCACGCGGCTCGATTTCTCCTCGATCGTCGAGGTCATCAGCGTTTGTCCCCCGATCATCACTCCCATAAACAGCATCAAACCGAGGATGAACGGCAGCGCGCGCATGAACCCGCGCTGGGTTTGCTGCTCGCCGCCTGCGGCGACAAGCACCGAGCGCGGCGGAACAACGAGCATTGCTGCTTCGATCGCAGCCTGATCGACGTTATTTGCGCGCAACCGGACGCGCACCAGCGCATCGCGCAGAGCTTCATAGATCACGCCTTCGGTTTCGTCGTTCAGGCTCGGCGAAACATAGAGATCATAGGCGCCGTATCCCCGGCGCCCGGCGCCGCGAGTGACGGCATCGGGATGAATAACGACTACTGCCAGCCGGCTGGGCGTTGCCGTCTTATCCATCAGCCAGTCTTTCTCTTTCTGGACCGCCGCGTCCGCCGGCCGCTCGAGAATCTCAAGGACAGGCGGCGCAGCGCCTTGCCCGGAAAGCGGATTGGAACCCGGTCCGCCGGAAGCGGCTCCGGATTCGCTCATCCCGCGAATCAAGTTCCGCATGCGCTGACCTTTGATATATGCCGGATCGAGCGTTTTATGGAGTTCCGGCATGACCTGTCCGGTGGGATCGATCACCACGATGCCGCCATGAATCTCCGGCGACGGCGCGTTCAGAATTCTCGGCGCGACCCGGATGAGCAGAAACATGACGGCCGGCATGATCAACAAACCGACGATGAATCCTCTATTTGAAATCGTTGTGACGAATTCCCTGGCCGCCACAAGGCCGATCTTGTTCATAAGCCCACTCCGGCTCCGCTCAATCCGCGCAGGTGCGCGCGGAGTTCGGTCGCATGTTCATCCGATAATCCGTCTCCCGTGACGATGCGAATAAAAAGGTCTTCGAGCCGGACGCGCTCGAATTCAATGCGGGCCGGCGGTATGGCGTTTACGATCTCGCGCATCGCGGACGCGGGATCGGATTTCTCGCCGAGCCGGATCGTGTAACCGCCGTTCGATTCTTTCACCGATTCGACCATCGGCATCGATTCCAGAACGCCGGCCCGCGCCGCGGGATCGAGCGGCTCCAGATAGATCGTGCGTGTATCGAACTGCCGCCGCAGTCCTTCCATGGGTTCGTCCAGCACTTTCCGGCCCTGATGGATCATGACGATGTGCCTGCACATTTCCTCCGCATGCTCCATCACGTGTGTGGAGAAAAGGATCGTCGCACCGCGCTGGTTTTCTTCCGCGATCACTTCCTTCATGAGCCGCACGCTGACAGGGTCGAGGCCGCCGAATGGTTCGTCGAGAATGATCAAGTCGGGTTGATTGATGATCGAGCCGATAAATTGAATTCGCTGAAGCATCCCCTTCGAGAGATCCTCACATTTTTTCTGGCCGACATCGCCGAGGCCGAGATGCGCCATCAATTTCGTTGCCCGTGCCGCCGCGGCAGTTGCGGCAACGCCTTTCAGCTGCGCCAGGAATGTCAGGAACGCGAGCACACGCATCTTCCGGTAAACACCACGCTCTTCAGGAAGGTAGCCGATGCGATCTTTTGCTTCCGTCGCGGAGGCGCGCCCGAGAACCGACAGCGTTCCGGAGTCCGGGAAAAGGATCGACATGATCATGCGAATGGCTGTCGTCTTCCCAGCCCCGCTCGGGCCGATGAATCCATACATCCCGCCCCGCGGCACAACCAGATCGATGTGATCGACAGCCTTGGTTCTGCCGAATATCTTTGTGACAGCTTTCAGCTCGAGCGCAGTTTCCAATGAGGTTTACCTGGATGGCAGTTATACCTTAATTTGTTTGAACCCTGTAGAGTTTTGAGAAACGAACACATCTTCCGACGGCATCCGGATACCCATTCCATACCAGCGACGTGGCACAGGACCGGATCGCATTGGGAATCATACGGCCGCAGATGACGCAGATAGCGCTGATGGAAAGCAGGAGCACAAAGGCAGCAAAGATGCTCCGCTGATCCGGACGCGTTGTGAGGGTCCGGCGTATGAAGCAGGCCGTTACTCTGATCTGTATTTTCGCGTCGATCACCATCGCTGCGATGCTGGTTTCGCATCGTCGTTCCGGCGGCGGGACCGCTCATCTCGATGGACAGCCAGCGGCGCCGACGCGCTTGATCGTACCGGCCGGAACTTATTTGACCTTAAAAGTAGTGGAGGGCATCTTCGAGAGCAGCAAGCCCGGAGACACCATGCAGGCGATGAGCGCGGATCCGGTATATGCCGGGCGTCAACTTGCCATTCCTGAAAACACGCGCGTTGGCGTTCACATCGACTCCTTACAAAGACGCAACAGAGATTCCGAAGACCTGACACTGCGGGTGACGCAGCTGATTTTCAGCGGCCGGACGGTTCCCGTCGAATCCAGCCCCGTTGTCGCGACGATGCGGCCCATGTCGTCTCTCGATCTGATGGTGCGCTCCGCAGGCGGTATGCTCGGCGCCGCAGTAGGCGCGGCCGGCGGCGCCGTCGTCGATAACGATCCGCTCGGCGCCGGAGCGCTCGAAGGTCTCGCGACCGGCACCGGTTCCAGGGAAACCGGGACCGACCACATTCGTTTTCAGATTGCCAGTGCCATCGACTTGACGGGAGTACGTTGGTGATTGCTCCATCTGCGTAATCCGCGTAATCTGCGGCCATGTATTTTCGTCAGTTCTATCTGGGCTGTCTTGCACACGCTTCGTATCTCATCGGGTCCGGCGCTGAAGCCGCCGTGGTCGATCCGCAGCGCGACGTCGACATCTATATAGAGGACGCGAAGGCGCAGGGCCTCCAGATCAAACACGTCATCGAGACGCATCTTCATGCGGATTTCGTTTCCGGACACCACGAGCTTGCCGCGCGGACCGGAGCACAGATTTATTTCGGCTCGGCGGCAGCGCCGAAGTTTGATTGCGTTCCCGTACACGAAGGAGACGAGATCGTGATGGGCGATGTGATCCTCCGGTTTCTTGAAACGCCGGGACACACTCCGGAGTCCATCAGCGTGCTCATTTTCGACCGCGAAAAATCCGGCACGGTGCCATACGGCGTGCTCACCGGCGACACGCTGTTTATCGGCGATGTCGGGCGTCCGGATCTGCTGGGCTCCCGCATGGCCGCGCCCGACCTGGCAGGCATGCTTCATGACTCGCTTCATCGCAAGCTGATGCTCTTGCCGGATGAAACCAGAGTCTTCCCGGCGCACGGCGCAGGCTCGATGTGCGGCCGCCACATTTCCAGCGAAACATCTTCAACGATCGGCGACCAGCGCCGGTTCAACTATGCGTTGCAGCCCATGACGCGCGACCAGTTCATCCAGATGATGACCACGGACCTGCCCGAAGCGCCGGCATACTTCAGCCGCGACGCCCGGATCAACCTCGAGGGTCCTGCTCTCATCGAAGAGTTACCGGAGCCGCTGGCCCTGGCTCCGGAAGCCGTGCAGAAGATGCAGCGCGGCGGACATCTTATTCTCGACACGCGGCCGTCGTCTCAATATGGGGCAAGCCACATCAGAGGTTCGCTGAACATCGCGCTCGGCGGCCAGTTTGCGTCATGGGCCGGAAGCCTCATCAAACCGGATGTTCCGCTGATCATCATCGCCGAGAACTACGAAGGCGTCCGCGAAGCCCGAACGCGCTTGGCCCGGGTCGGCCTCGAACAGGTTTCCGGATATCTGAAAGATGGCGTGCTGGCCTGGCACGAGGCCGGTTTACCGCTCGATACGGTCGAACAGATTTCGGTCGAAGAGCTCCGGCAAAGAATCGATGAACGCTCCGTGGAGACGGTCATCGACGTCCGGCGGCCTCCGGAGTGGAACAACGGCCACGTTGCAGGAGCTGCGCACATGCCGTTGAGTCATCTGACGGCATCGGCCGCCTCGCTGGATCGAAGTACGAAACTTGCGGTCATGTGTGCCGGCGGCTACCGATCGTCGATCGCGTGCAGTCTGCTCGAACAACTGGGCTTCAGGAATATCGCCAACGTCGGCGGCGGAATCACCGCCTGGACGAATGCCGGACTGCCGGTTGTGGTATGAGGTGTGTACCCGGGTGGTATCGTTAATTAGTGCGGGCTCTTCACCAACATGTTAATATCGAGCCGTTTTTGGGGAAATTTTCGGAAAATAACTGAGGACGGCTGATAGTGGAACGGATTTCACTGACCGCCTTCTTTCCGGCGTACAACGACCAACACACCATCGAAGGTATCGTGCGCACTGCCGCGGCAGAAATGCGCAAGGTGACCAGCGATTTTGAAGTGCTCGTCGTCGACGACGGAAGCAAGGACCAGACCGGCGAAATTCTCGACCGGCTTTCAAAAGAGCTGCCTTTCCTGCGCGTGATCCATCACGCCCGGAATCTGGGCTACGGTGCCGCGCTGATATCCGGCTTCACGAACGCCACAAAAGACGTCATCTTCTATACGGACGGCGACGGCCAGTACGACGTGCGCGAAATGCACAATCTGCTCGCGCACCTGAAGCCCAATATCGATCTGGTCAATGGTTTCAAGGTCAAGCGCGCCGATGCGTGGTATCGCATCTGGATCGGGGCCGCCTACCGCCGCGCGATGCGCCTGGTATTCCGCCTGCAAATCCGCGATGTCGACTGCGATTTCCGCCTGTTCCGCCGGTACATTTTCGATACGATCACCCTGGAATCCAGAAGCGGCGTCATCTGCGTTGAAATGGCCAAGAAATTCGAACGCGCCGGCTTTCGGATGGTCGAAATCCCGGTGAGCCACTATCCCCGGCTGCACGGACGCAGCGAATTCTTTCGCATACGCCATCTTGCATACACATTCCGGGGCCTGCTGCGGGTGTGGTGGAATCTGGTCATCTCGCACAGACTGCCGGTCCGGATGAACATCGCGCCGAAAAAGTACTGACTCCGCCACATGCACGCGCAGGATTTCGAGCTGCTGTATCGACTCGAAGAGAAATACTGGTGGTTCGCCGCGATGCGCCAGATCACCGATACCATTGCCGCGCGTGAACTGGCCCGGCCGGGGCTCCGGATACTCGACGCGGGTTGCGGCACAGGCTTCAACCTGGGTTATTACGCGGCCGAAGGCGAACGGGAAGTCTACGGGCTCGATCTTGCCGACGACGCTTTACGCCATGTCCGCCAGAGAGGCTTCCGGAGGATCGCGCAGGCTTCCATTACGGAGATTCCATTCGCATCCGGAACGTTCGATCTCGTCTTTTCCTTTGAAGTCGTCACCCAGACGCCGGTAACCATGCACGATGCGGAACTGCGCGAAATGCATCGCGTCCTGAAGCCGGGCGGACATCTCTTCATTCGCGTGCCCGCGTTCATGTGGCTGTGGTCGTCGCATGACGACGAGCTTGAAGTGCGGTATCGCTATCAGCGGGATGAGCTCGCGAAAAAGCTGGCCGCGGCGGGTTTCATGGTCGAATGGAGCAGCTATGCGAACGGCTTCCTGTTCCCGATCATTCTCGTTCGCCGTTTCCTGAAACACGCGGGCATTGGCGGCGGAACGGACGTGAAACCGCTCCCCCGCGGCCTCGGCTGGCTCGACGCCATATTCCGCAACGCGCTGGCGAGCGAAGCCGCCTGGTTCAAAAGCGGACGGCGCCTGCCGTTCGGCCTGTCGTTGATCTGCTACGCGCGGAAGGCATATTGAACCTTTCCTTTTTGCTATTGCTCGCGGGAATTCCTGGGATGGACGCTCAAAATCCGGACCTGGTCTTCAGGCAGGTCAATCAAGAGATGGTAGGTATCTGCCGGCACGTCGAACGAGAATTCGCCGGTTTCATTCGTACGCGTCTGGTAACGGAGGATGCCGCCGGACTCGAGCGCGACGTTGGTGTTGTCGAGAAAGTGCGCGACGCCGGAAAAGAGCTGACCGGCAATAGTGATTCGTTCGTTGGCTTCCGTGACCTCGATCTTCACGTCCAAACCGGCGGCGCCGGCGCGGTACATGGAGGGGCGGAGCGCGCCTCCATGGCTGCGCACCCCGGCGAGCAGGGGCTGATCGAAGGTGTCAAAAACCAGGGAAGCGATAATCTGCCGCAGCGGAGACTTCGGCTTCTGGAGCGGACCAGGGAATAAATCGATCCAGGCCTGCACCGCGTCCGCCGGAGGCTCAAACCGGGGTTCCTGGCGCAGCCGGAATTCCAGAGCCTGGAACTGCTTCTTCTCTTCCGCACACCCGGCGCAGACGGCCAGATGGGCTTCGAGCGCCGATTGCCGGGCATCCGATGCCTTGCCATCCAGGTAAGTCAATATGTCGTCGGCACTTACGTGCTGCATATCGCCTTCATCGCTCATCCGGCAATACTCTCCTGTCTAATAGAGGTCCGCAGCCACCGCAAAAGTACAAAATATTTTCGCCTCAGCATATATCGGTGACGCCCCGATCAGCGAGCATTCGCCGTAACCATTGGAGACATCGGGTGCGCCGGGCGCCGATCCCCTCCGGGGACACGCCAAGAAGCTGGGCCGCTTCTTCGTACCTTCGCTCTTCGAAAAAGAGAGCCTGGATCAGCCGGCTGCAGGGATCGCGCCATATCTCCAGTATCCCGCGGAGCACCTGCTGCTTTTGAGTCCATGACAGGACTTCTTCTTGAGTTCTCGCCGGATCCCGTGGCTCTTCGATCTGGTGTTCCACGACGCGTTGTGGTCTTCGAGCCGCGAGCGCCTGGCACCGCCGATCCGTCGTTGTCATCAGCCAGGAATAAACCTTCGCGGGGTCCCTCAAGTCGTGAATTCCCTTTAGAAGCGTGGCCCAGACCTCCTGTGCGACATCCTTGATTTCGTCTTCGTCGAAACCGTATTCCGCGGGAATCGACCACACCAGCCGCTTGTAGCGGTGAATCAGCTGCTCCCATGCCGAGGGATCGCCCTCGCAGCAAAGCCCCACCAGCTCTGCGTCGCTGGGCAAATCATGACCTTCAACCCTCGCTCCGGAACCCGACGCGGAAAACATTTGCGCGGGAGGATACCACAAAGATGCGCACGTGAAAACTAATGCCCTATGCCCTCACCCGGAATGCAGACTCCATGCGATCGATCTCGCGATGGGCCAGGCCATTCTGTTGTGCGATCTGGTGCCAATCACCCACAGACTTCAAGACCTCAGCGATAATGTTTTCCGCCCTGCCGCCTTTGACACGAAAGAACGGCGCCACGCTCCGGACGAGATCCAGGTTCTGCGCGTTATCGTCCTTCGAAATATTGAGTAACAGCCCGTCACCGGTTGGAGAAGGGTTCATGTCGAATGCGGGCGACAATACCCACCCTCCCTTATGGAGCAGAAAACCCTGATTGCGTAAATGGTCGTCAACGTTAGATACGCAAATATTGAAGACGATTCGCCGCCACAGCTGTTCGAGATCTTTGTTCACCTGCGCTCCGTTCCTGATCAGGAACCCGGCGATATCGAGATAGCTGACGCCGGTATCACCGCTATCGCCGTCTTTCTTCCCGAGCAATGTCATCGCGGAGGCAAAATGGATGCGTTCTCCGGTATCCGAGCGGTCGAACCGTTTGGTCAGAAAGGTGTCGAAGTCTCCGGAGAACTTTTGAACTCTGGCGGTTCCGGCTTGCACGCCCGCATTCAGAGCGAGTTGATGGACGACGTATTCCCAGCCGCCGATATTGATGTCATCCCGGCGGCTGGGGAATTTGGCGATCCAGAAATGACCGTTTTGATCGACCACTCCGGCTTTCGGCCGCGCCCCGCCAAGGGAACCGCCGGGCGCGATCAGGAGTTTCAGCCACTTCATGTAGTCCTTGTCGCTCTCCGCGTCCTCGCGTTCCAGCTGCAGGCTGGCATATTCGAGATCCCGCAGCCGCGCCCATGGGGGCGAAGCAATTTCAATGTTGCTATCGAGAAACGGGCCGCGCGAAGAGAGCCGGAATCTCAGCGCGCCCATGCGATGCCCGTCGTAGACGCCCAGCAGATAGTCCGACTCCAGAAGCGTTCGCACGCTGCGTTCTTCCTGCCGTGCGCGTTGAGCTTCCCGGCGCTGCATCAACAGTCGTCCCCAGCGGTCCGGTGAAGAGTCCAGGAACACGCCGAAATTCGCATGGTCTTCACGCGCGTACTGCGGCCCGGTGAACAGACCCAGGTTGGGGTCGAGAATTTGCGCCTGCGGCAATTTCAACCACTCGGGATCGTATTCGAATGAGAAGATTTCCTTGCCGCGCGCCAGAGACACGAAAAGTGTACCCATGGAGACCGGCTCCGGCAGTCCTTGCCAGTGGGCGCAAACCTGGATCGCCCGTTGCTGTTGCCCGGCTTTACTCATCCTCGTTGGGTTTGGAAATACGCTTTCGGCCGTAGGTGATGCCGGCATCCTGAAGCTTGCGTCCGAGCGGGTCTTCCTTTCCGATCAGGAGAAGATCGTTTTCAAGCCCGAGGCAAAAAAGCACGCTCGCGTAGGCGCCGATGGTAACACCGCTTTCCCCCCGCTCTACCGCGCGTAAAGTGTTTCGTGTCATGCCCGCGCGCTCCGCCATCATCGTCGTTGAAATCTTCCGGCGCAGCCTCGCCAAACGGATATTTTCGCCCAGCGCCTTAAGTGCATCCTCGGTTGCGGGTGTGAGTTGCGCGGTTTTGTTACCCATTGATCATTATTTTAATCATAAAAGCATCTGCTGACAATAATAATGATCATTGATGGTTATTCTGTCCGATTGTAATGCTCAATAACTGAACCATATAACGCTTATTTGGTCATGATATTGAGCATCTAAAGGGCTGATAACTCACGGACTCACGGCTGAAGTTCGTTCAGCAACGGCGAAGGGGTGGCCACCGGGCCATCTGCCTTTCCACCATCATTTCTTTTGGGAAATCGATCCTCTTAACAGAATGTCGAGGGCGATTTGCGAAATCCAATCCGAATAATGCTCCAAAAGGCTGTTTAGCCCTTCGTAAACTTCCCCGGCATTCTCGATCGTCCAACACCACATCACTGGAGGAGATTCCATTCAATTTGTTCGCGTGGGCGGTTGCCAATTGATGCCACCGGCAGATCGATAAGGTCATCGTCGTGGACAATTCCCGGGTCTTCATCAGCTCCGCCAATTTCACCGAAGCGGCTCAACAGCGGAATATCGAAGTTGGTCTTGTGATCCGTTCAAAGGCGCTCGCGGCCCAGTTAATGCAACATTTCTCATCAATGGTCGCCGAAGGTACCCTGAGGACCGTTTTTGATTCAGCCATTCGTGAAAGAGCATGACGCATCGATTGTGCATAACGCCGGGACATTTCGCCGATGTGAGTGAAACTGGCCCTAACCGTCGGGTGTTGCCGCAGTTCGGACTTTTAGAAATCGGCAAAGTCGCGACAAAGCTGTTTTTTTGAAGCTACTGCGTTGAAAACAAACACTCCAGTCTGGAATTGTATTTGCTCGGGAAACCCCTGATTATGGTTGTCGGAAGGAAGAGGCGTGGCAAGTAGCGTGAAGAAGCCGAAGAATAAACCACGTAGGCAGAAATCAACGGCACCTGGCCCGCGGATTGTTCGAGCGTGGTTCGACTCCGTTATTAACCCGCTCCTCAAGGCGCTTGAGACCGAAAATTCGCGATTACTCCGGTTTAACTGGACGTGGCGGTTTCGGCCCGGCGTCTTGGAGTGGATCAGAGTAGTTGCGCAGTATCTGTCGCCGGAATATCGGGATAATCTCGAACAGTTTCTAAAGTTCCATCCGGCTATAAATGCCAACATTGCCGAGCACGACGAAGGCGTACAGACGCTTACAGATGCCTGCCGCAAGCTTCATACTGCGCTCGTTACGAAGTCCGAATTACCGCGATTGTACGAGGAACTGTCGACGCCGGAGGGATTACGATCGGTTTGGGAACAATCCCGCTTTCGGCATCTGCCGCTCGAGAATACTTCGCCCGACCGGATGTTGTCTGAGTTTTTCGGCGGATTCGATAAATCCGAGCATGTATCGGTCTTAGCCGAATATATCATCAACAACACCGGCGATCTACCGGATCATTACACGACGGCGCCTTTTTGGAATGCGTATAGAGAACGGCTGGTTCAGCTGCTCAAAGCACCAGACGTCCGGAAAGAGTCGCGCGAAGTGAACTCAGCTGGCGCCAATTTGCGAGAGGCTTCGAGCAGATTGAGCCAGAGTCTGCAAGAAATTCGGCTGGACCTATCCATTAAACACGACGTGCCCTATGTGGATCCCATGTCGGTTCCGAAATCGGAACCCTCATGGTAGGAGTCTCTGAACGACAGGGCCTGTCTGATCTCGTCAGCTACGAGAAAGTAGTTGTCGATGCCGGTCCGCTGATGTCCATTCTCGTTCTCAAATATGCTTTTACCCTCGAACCAGGTGCCGCAATGGCCAAGATCGCTCAAAGCAGGGTCGCTTCATACCTGCGCGACGATTCCGCGCAAAGGGCGATGGTTCGGTTGTTCGATCATGTCCGCTCGATCGCGACTACCTCGCACGTCATAGGTGAATTGCAAGGTTTGCAACAACTCAAAGGCGACTCGCAAACGACCTTCTGGGAGGCATCCATGAATTGGCTTGCATCGAAGGGCCTCGAGGAGACCCTAATCTCACTGATGGAATTGCACTCGCACCCTGGCAGACGGGGCTGGGTTTGCGAGATCGGTCCAACCGATTCCGGACTCATTGAACTAGCCGTCCGTCATCGCACCGTCCTCCTGACAGATGATCGTCGAACTATGCTTGCCAGAGCCCGCCAGAATGGCGTCGACTGCAGAGTCGTGCACGACGAACTTCACTTTTACTGCTGAGACGTCCATTTTAAGTTGACGGGCTACTGTAGACGATCGCTGCCGGCTCCGCGCCATAAGAATTTCGCCCATCCGCGCCTTGAGGTACGATTAGCCGCAAATTACGCCAATTCAGGAAATCATTTTCTGAAGTTGAATGCGGCGTACGGGACTTTGGTTTTGCGGGACGTTGAATTGGATTGCCGGCATGTTGAATTGGAACCGGGCAACTCCGGCTTCGGTGTGCGGCATCCATCTTTGGATGCCGGGGATGCCGCCTTGAATCCCTGAGACGCTGACTTGGATGTGCCGCATGCGGACTTGGATCTGTGCCATCCATTCCTGGATGCCGGGGATGCTGTTTTGAATCGGCGATGCGTTGGCTTGAATGTGCGGCATGCCGGTTTGGATGTGCGACATCCTTCTTTAGATGCCGGGGACGCTGGTTTGAATTCGTCACACCCTGACTTGGAAATGCGACACTCCGGCTTGGATGTGTGACACCCTTCTTTGGATGGCGGGGACGCTGGCTTGAATCCGCGACACCCTGACTAGGAAATGCGGCATGCCGGCTTGGATGTGCGACATCCTTTTTTGGATGCCCGGGACGCTGGCTTGGCTCCGCGACACCCTGACTTGGAATGCGGCATGTTGACCTGGATGCGTGACACCCTTCTTTAGATGCCGGGGACGCTGGTTTGAATCCGCCACACCCTGTCTTGGATGTGCGGGATGCTTCTTTGGATACTTCACTGTGGACTCCGAAAAACTATTTTTCGCCT